>JBAVNY010000446.1:0-36023 GCA_049691535.1 Candidatus Acidiferrum sp. | reverse complement strand
GGTGACCGGTGCGGGGCTTGATCGACTGGATATCGCACATCTGAAGCACCTCGGAATCACGGCTGCCAACGTGCCGGGGGGAAGCAATGCGGCGGTGGCAGAGTATGTGGTGACGACAGCAAGCTTGCTGCTGCGGCGATTCGGGTGGGCCGACGCTGAAATCCGGGCCGGCCGCTATCGAGAATTCCGTGCGCGGATGTTGACCGATAATCTTGCAGGGTTGGAAGGATTGACGGTAGGGGTAGTCGGATTTGGGGTCATCGGGATGGCCGTTGCAGAAGCGTTTCACAAGCGCGATTGTCAGATTCTGTTTTACGACACGGTAACGCGCGATCCGCAATTTACGGAACCACTCGGCGCGCAATCGGTTTCTCTCGAGGAAGTGTTACGAATGTCGGATGTCATCACGCTTCATGTACCACTGCTTCCTGCAACAAAAGGGATGATCGGTGCACGCGAGTTCGCGTTGATGAAATCGGATGCGGTACTCATTCAGACATCGCGAGGCGGCATTGTAGACGAAGCGGCGCTGGCGGGCACGTTGAATGCCGGGCGGCTGGGTGGCGCTGCTGTTGATGTTTATTCCACTGAGCCTCCGGACGCGAATAATCCATTGCTTACGCTGCATGGGGATGCAGCGCGGCGCGTACTTTTCACTCCACACATTGCCGGCGTCACTCGGCAGTCTGCAGCATTTCTGTTTCGTTCGGCGTGGCGCAACGTCGCGCGCGTATTGATTGAAGATCAGCCACCGCTTCACGGCGTCTGTTGACGCAACTTTGGAAGGCTGTTGGCAGCAAGTCGACCGGAACAGTGAAGCGGAGATAACGAGTGAGCACAGCCACAACGCGGACCATGAAGAAACGTAAGCCATGGTACAGCGTTTTGTATATTCAGGTGCTTATCGCGGTCGTGATCGGAATCTGCGTCGGTCACTTTTATCCCAAAACAGGTATCGCGCTTAAGCCGCTGGGCGACGCGTTCGTGTCGTTGATCCGGATGATGATTGCACCAGTAATTTTCTGTGTGATTGTGCAGGGGATCGCTTCGATGAGCGATCTGAAGAGCGTCGGCAAAGTTGGTGTGAAGGCGCTCATCTATTTCGAAATTGTCTCGACGATTGCGCTGGTAATCGGGATCGTGGTGGCTCTGCTGTTTCACCCCGGCTCGGGCCTGAATATCGATGCGGCAACGCTTGATCCTAAGGCCGCGGCGCTTTACGTGGGCCGCGCGAAAGAGACCGGGCTGATTCCGTTCCTGCTGGGATTTATTCCGCAGACGTATGTCGGCGCGCTGGCCAGCGGCGAAGTGCCGCAGGTGCTACTGATTTCGATTTTGACGGGATTCGCGATCGCGCAGATGGGAGCCGTGGGGCAGAAACTGTTGCGCGGCATTGAAACGCTGAACAAAGTTGTATTTGGCATAGTGCGGATCGTAGTGCGGGTGGCGCCGCTGGGAGCGCTGGGGGGCATGGCGTTTACGGTGGGCAGTTATGGAATGGCGTCGCTGTCGAATCTGGTGAAGCTGCTGGGCACGTTCTACTTGACCAGTTTTATTTTTGTGGTATTCGTGTTGGGAATTATCGCGTATCTTGCGGGCTTCTCGATTTTCCGATTTTTGGCATACATCAAAGATGAATTGCTGATCGTGCTGGGGACGAGTTCGTCGGAAAGCGTTTTGCCGGACATGATGCGCAAGCTGGAGCGGCTGGGCGCGCCGCGCTCGGTGGTGGGCCTGGTATTTCCGACGGGCTACGTGTTCAACACGGACGGGACAAATATTTACCTAACACTCTCGGCGTTGTTTTTGGCGCAAGCAACGAACACGCATCTTTCCTTTGGGCAAATCGCGGGAATCTTGCTATTCGCGCTGTTTGCTTCGAAGGGCGGGTCCGGCGTGACGGGCACAGGTTTTGTGACGCTGGCGGCGATACTTGCTGCGGTGCCCTCGATTCCGGTGCAATCGCTGGCGCTGCTGGTGGGCATCGAAAAATTTATGAGCGAGTGCCGCGCGCTGACGAATGTGGTGGGCAATGGTGTGGCGACCTTAGTGGTCAGCCGCTGGCAGGGCGAATTGGATACCGCCAAGATGAACGAAGTGATGGCGCACCCGGAAGAAAACAGTGAAACCGTTTTGGAGTGAGTGGCGTTACACTCTTGTACTCGTAGTGCTGCCAGAACCCAGCTAAGCAGTCACCGCGTTTTTTAATTCACGGAGGCTCCATGTCCACGAAAGGCCTTGATCGACGCTCGTTTCTGCGGGTGTCGGCGGTAGCAGGAGGCGGATTCCTGCTGGCGTATCATGCGCAGCCCGCGGCACTCTCGGCAATCGCCGGAATGGCGCAAGGGCAAGCTCCGCAGCCACCGACCCCCAACTTTGTTGCGTCCGCATTTATTCGCGTGGCGGCGGACGGCACCGTGACCATCATGGCGAAAAACCCAGAAATTGGACAGGGAGTAAAAACCCATCTGCCGATGATTATCGCGGAAGAATTCGATGTGGATTGGAAAGACGTGCGCGTGGAGCAGGCGGATTTGGATGAGACAAAGTATGGACCGCAGCGCGCGGGAGGCAGCACGTCGACGCCGGTGAACTGGGACCCGCTGCGGCGCGTGGGTGCGGCGTGCAGGCAAATGTTTGTGGCCGCAGCAGCACAAACATGGTCGGTAACGGAATCGGAGTGCGAGACGTCGTCGGGACAGGTGACGCACACCAGTACGAAACGTACGCTGGCGTATGGAGCGTTGGCGGAAAAGGCGGCGACGATGACGCCACCCGATTTGAAGTCGCTAACGCTAAAAGATCCGAAGGACTTCAAGATTATCGGGAAGGCGACGCGCGGCGTGGACGTGACCTCGATTGTTGCGGGAAAGCCCATCTACAGTATTGATTTCCGCGTGCCGGGTATGCTTTGGGCGGTTTACGAGAAGTGCCCGGTGTTTGCGGGCAAAGTGGTGAGCGCGAATGTGGAGGAGATCAAGTCGCTGCCGGGAGTGAAACAGGCGTTCGTGATTGAAGGAACGACCGAGCTATTGGGATTGCACGCAGGTGTGGCCATTCTTTCGGATACGTGGTGGCAAGCGAATAGCGCACGGAAGAAGCTGCAGATCAAGTGGAACGAAGGGGCGACAGCAGAACAAAGCAGCGCGGGGTTTCTGCGTCGCGCGGAAGAGTTGTCGAAACAAGCGCCGACGGTGACGCTGCGCAAAGACGGGGACGCGGACGCAGCGCTGCAATCGGCGACGAAGGTGGTCGAAGCCGAGTACGTGTATCCCTTTATCGCACATGCACCGATGGAGCCGGAAAACTGCCTGGCGCACTTCCACGATGGAAAGCTGGAATTCTGGTCGCCGAGCCAAACGCCGGAATCGGGACGCATGCAAGTTTCCAAAGTGCTGGGAATTCCGCATGACGACATCATTGTGCACATGAAACGCGCGGGCGGCGGGTTTGGACGGCGTCTGACGAACGATTACATGCTGGAAGCGGCAGCAATTGCCAAGCAGGCGGGCGTACCGGTGAAGTTGCTGTGGACACGGGAAGACGATTTCCATCACGACCATTACCGGCCAGCAGGTTTTCACTTCTTGAAGGCCGGAGTGGACGGTAGCGGCAAACTGGTGGCTTGGAAGAATCATTTCGTAACGTTCGGAGAGGGCGAACAGTTCGCGCCGTCGGCCAATATTCCCGGCAACGAGTTTCCAGGCACGCTGGTAGCTAATTTTTATTTTGGCGCTTCGCTGATGCCACTGGGTGTGCCTACCTATGCGCTGCGCGCACCGCGTAGCAATGCGTATTCGTGGGTGTTTCAGTCGTTCATCGACGAGATGGCATATGCGGCGGGCAAGGATCCAGTGCAATTCCGTATGGATGTGCTGGGCTTGCCGCGGATCACGACGCCGGACGTAAAGCCTGATCCGTTCTCGCGAAACTTCGAACCGGCGCGGATGCAAGGCGTGTTGAAACAGGTTGCGGAGAAATCGGGATGGGCGGGACGGAAATCAGGGAATGGCGCCGGCATGGGTGTGGCGTTTCAATTTTCGCATCTGGGCTATTTCGCGGAAGTTGTGAACCTGCATGTCGATGCGAAGAATGCGGTGAAGATCAACAAGATTTGGGTGGTGGGCGATATCGGTAGCCACGTGATCAATCCGAGTAACGCGGACCAGCAGGTGCGCGGCGCGGTGCTGGAAGGGCTGAGCTCGGTAATGAGTTACGAAATCACGATTGACCGCGGGCGCGCGATGCAAAGTAATTTCCACGAATATACGCCGATGCGCATGAATGAGCTGCCGGGAGGCATTGAAGTGGAATTTTTGCGCACCGACAATCCGCCTACGGGATTGGGGGAGCCGGCGCTGCCACCGGTGTTACCCGCGGTTTGCAATGCGATTTTTGCAGCGACCGGAAAGCGGATTCGGTCACTGCCATTGGTGAAGCATGGGTATTCCTGGGCATAACGAATGATACGCTGTCGAGATCAGCTCGATTTAGTGTGTGTCGGTGGTTGGAGCTACTTCCAAGGTACGAACGAGCCACGGTACCAGGATTTTGCGAAAGATGACCGGGTCGGGCCAGATCCTCACTTGCCGGCCAAGATGTCCGCCTTGCGGATTAATCCACGCCTCTTTAGGCACGTCGCCGCTGCTCAGCAACAAGTAGGTATCGGAAATGGGCACCTGGGTATCAAGCGCGCCGGCAATGACGAGCATGGGCGTAGTGGGCTTGCCGATCAGGCCCTGCTTGACGAGAGATAACTTGGGAAAAATATTCGGCAGGTCATCGACGGATTTTGCACCTTCCATAATCGAGGTGAGCGCGGGACCTAAGCCGAAGAGGTATTCGCGATTACCGAGAGTTTTGTTGATGACGAAGTCTTTGTCGAAGCTGGCGTCAATTGGCGGCGATTGGGCGACGACGGCTTTCAGGCGAGTGTGCTCAAGAATGGCCAGTTTAGTGGCCCAATAGGCGCCAAAGCTCTGGCCGTCGACACCGATGCGGGACTTATCGACTTCCGGGCGGGTTTGCAGATAATCGATGACCTTCGAATACATACGGTCCGCAGTTTCGCTGGCTTTGATGGGTGCCTGACCGGTACCTGCGGAATCCACACCGATGAAACCAATACCATAAGGAAGGACCACGCCAAAATTTTGCGTGAGATCTTCCTTGCGGCTGTCTAAACCGCTGATCGCAATAACGACCGGCACGGGTCCCTTGGCATTTTTAGGAAGGCGGAGGTAGCCAACAATCTCGGAGTTTTCGAAGGGGATGTGCACGACCTCGAGGGGCGGGTCCATCATTTTGGCGTGGGCTAGAAAAGCTTCGAGCGCTTTGGCGTAAGCTTGCTTCTTGCCGGGCGAGGAAGGCACGGGCCAGCGTCCGAAGGAATAGAGGCGCCAGGCGCGAACGAAGTCGGCATCGGCCTTAGCCGGATCGGATGCGAGAAGGGATTTCGCTTCGTTCATATATTTATCGGCGACGGCACTAAAGGCGGCGGCCCATTCGTCGTCGCTGCTGGTATTGATGTGCGCGAAGGCTTCGCGAACGTCGGCGGGATCGAGGCCGATGAGCGGGTACATGCCATTGTCCGCGCGCTTCATGGCCTCGATTTTGATTTCGTCGAGGGTACGTTCTTTCTGCTGAGCGAAAGCAGCGCTTGCAGAAATCAGGGTGAAGGCAACGGCACATAGCATCATTATCTTTGGGTAGCGCAAAGGTATTCTCCTCATCGGGTGCTCCTAATTTTTGTTAGCGCGGCGTCGTAATACGACGGGTCGTAATATTTGTCGGGCGAGGGAGGATGGCCGCCCCACTGCCCTTCTACATCCGCGCGCAACTTCAGAACATTCTTGAATCCGTCCAGATCGAACTGAGCATCTTTGCTGTAGCCGCCAGGCTGCGACATGCTCGTCTCATACGTGTCTGCGGCGATTTCCGGAGTCAAATGGTAGTCGCTGACCAGTAGATCGATCACCTGCTGCTTGTTGGCGGGCGCCATCAGCCAGCGCTGCGCTTCGATGCATGCGGCGAGGAATGGCACGACCGTGTCGCGATGTCCTTTGGCCCAATCGCGCAGAGTGAAAAATCCTGCGGCCTGATAGGGGCCAATCAGTTTCTGCACTGAACCGAGGCTGACGAAGCCCTCATGCTTCGCGACCAGCGAAGTCGGAGGACCGAGCATCGAACCCGCATATTCCTTATGTTCGCGGAGTGCCACGAGGCGTTGCGGGGTGGCGCCGAATGGCTTGATTTCGTAATCTTTGCCGGGTTGCAAACCGTTCTGCGAGAGGATTTTCTTCATCTGCAGAGCGTATGCAGTGTTGGGCGCATCGACGATCAGTGTTTTGCCGCGCAGGTCGGATATAGACTTGATGTCTGGCTGGGCGATCAGCTCATTTTGCGAGCCCTCGGCGCCCATTAAGATCACGACGTCTACTTTGGCCAATTCCACCATGGCGACGGCGTTGTCGACGGCAAGATAGGCGAGATCGCCCTTGCCTGCGGCGAGATCGGCACGCAATTCGTCGGAGTTTTTCTTGTTGTCGGTTTCGACCTCGACGCCGTATTTCTTGAAGTATCCCTGCTTGTCGGCAATCGTGAATTGAATGGGCCGCCCCAGCAGAGTGAGGACATGAATTTTCTGTGGCGCAGGAGTTTGCGGGAATGCCGGAGTAGAAAACGCACACGAGACGAGGGCCAAGCCAATTGCGACACACAGTTTCATTTTCATGAGATTCTCCCGAGCGCTACCGAATGCATGATGCTTCCGCGCTGCGAATTATAAGCGGTCAAGGGCGGCTTCGACCGCGGTAAGCCTGGAATGATCAGGCCGCACCTTCGTTTAATTTGTCCAACGACCATTGGGTGACTGGCATCGGATCGAGGATGGGCTTGCCCAGATTCGGGCAGCTCAACGCGTAAAGGCCCGTATCCGTGCCGGCCCAAATCACGTTGCGGTCCCACTCGATGAAAACATTATCCACGGTGCGGTCGTAGCTGCCGAATTTCTGCAGATCGCCGCCCTGCGGAGGAACGAAGTAGGCCACTTCTTCGGGCTTGGTGAGATCACCGATGTCGTAGCAGCGCAAACCCGCGATGAAATAGGAATAGGCGATGAATTCCTGGCGAGGCTTGCCGGGCGCTTTGAGGTGCGGCGGATTATGCGCGCCGAATCGTCCCCGCTTGAAGCAGAAGTCGCGATACGGTGCATCGGGCGGAGGCACGGGGCGCGGCAACTGGGCAACGGGGACGGGATGAGCTTCGTCGCGAATATCGATGATCCAGTTTGGCAGATAAATCTGGTTGCAATCGGAATTGGTGGTTTCGCCATTGGTGAGCACGAAGCCGCGGTCGAGAATGCCGCAGTAAATAGTGTGGAAGGCGATGCCCATGCCGGAATATTGCGAGGGCGGTTCGAAGCGGCCGATTTCCTTCTGATGTTGCGGATCAGAAAGATCAAGAATGATGAAGCCGTTGCAACCGAATGCGCCGTATCCGCGATTGCCGCCATCTTCCAACTTCTTGGGCACGTAGACGGGGCCGTGCAGGCCAGCAAAAGGAGTCTGATCGGCTACAACCTTGGGAGGCACCAGTTTCGACCACATCCACTTGTTGTATTCCGCCTCTTCGCCCTTGCGTGAACCGGGCACCCACCACATGGAAACTTCTTTGGCGGCAGCCGGGTCTGATGCGTCGACGATCATGTTGCCGTTGACGAGCTGCCGGAAGTACGACGGCTGGTGGATAAAAGATTCATCGGGCGCCGTGTCGAGATACGCGTATTTTCCGCCGTCGTAATAGTTGCGGTGCGTCCCTTGACCGGTAGCGCCGGTGCTGAATTCGGAGAGCTTCACGATCTTGGAAGGATCGGTGACATCGTAAAAACGCACGCCACGCAGGCCCTTAAAATTCTTGCGTTTGTCGTCCAGATGAGGATCGTCGTACTTGCCCATCGGCGCTTCCGGGGTGGAGTCGGTGATGGGCGTCTGCGAACCAGTCATCAGGATCCACTTTTTGAGATCCTTGTTGTAGGCCACCTGCACCTGCGCGCCGTCGAATCCTTTTTTGTTGAAGACGGCTGGCTTGCGGACATCGCTGATATCGACGACGTCGCCTTGCTGAAACATGTAGCGACGATTGCCGATCGACATCATCTGCATTTTCCCGTGGCGGTTTTCGCCAGGCAGATGCGCCAGCACTTCCATATTGCGGATGTACATGCGGCGGTCGAGATAGGAAATGCTGTTCGGGCTGGGGTGACCGTGGTGATCGGCCCAAGCCGAGAGTGAGGAAGTTGCCAAGGCCAGTCCGGCACCGGCGGTAGTCTGCATGAATTTTCGTCGACTTGAGATAAGACCCTTAGAATCAGTTACGTTCGACGTTTTGGCGGTGCTTTCCGGGCTTAACTTCGGCGCACGTGTCTTCCTTTTCATTCGCAAGCTCCTTCGCTGCAAGAGATTAGGGCTCGGCCCTCGGTCGAGCCGTCGCCGTGTCGCAGCCTGGCGAGAGACACGGAAGTGCAATCGTGCAATGGTTGGACCCCTGTACCACTTGGCGAGGCAGTGTGTCAATATTAAACTTCTATGAATAGGAAATTTCGATGCTTAGACTGTACAGAGGTAGGATGTTCGGGTATAGTGGTCGGACCAAACTGCTTGTAGACTACAGGACGCTTCGACGCCCCGTACCCCGCAGACGCAATAGGAGGATGTAATGCCAATCGCCACCGTGAATCCTTCCACCGGTGAACTCGTCAAGTCATTCGAGGCGCTAACTGACAGCCAACTGGAAGCAAAGATCCAAAAAGCCGCCGACACGTTTGTGACCTATCGGAATGTGCCGTTTGCCGAGCGGGCGCGGAAGATGATGAAGGCCGCGGAAGTGATCGAAAGCGAAAAAGAAAATTACGCCCGGGTGATGACCACGGAAATGGGCAAGACGTATCGCTCCGCAGTGGATGAGGCTGCCAAGTGCGCCTGGGTGTGCCGCTATTACGCGGAGAACGCAGAAAAATTCCTGGCGGATGAAGTGGTGGAGACTAACGCCAAGCGCAGCTACATTCGTTACCAGCCGCTGGGCCCGATTCTCGCGGTGATGCCGTGGAATTTTCCGTTCTGGCAGGTTTTGCGTTTCGCAGCTCCGGCGCTGATGGCTGGAAACGTTGGCTTATTGAAGCATGCCTCGATTGTGCCGCAGAGCGCGCTGCTGATCGAAGAAATTTTTCTTCGCGCTGGATTCCCCGACGGCGCCTTTCAGACCTTGTTGATTGGCTCGGCAAAAGTCGACAAGGTTCTTGGTGATCCGCGGGTAATGGCGGCCACGTTAACAGGCAGTGAACAAGCGGGTATTGAAGTGGGTATCGGCGCTGCAAAGCGCATCAAGAAGGTAGTTTTGGAGCTGGGCGGCAGCGATCCATTCATCGTGATGCCGAGCGCTAATCTGGAACATGCCACGTCTACAGCGGTGAAGGCGCGGATCTTTAACAACGGCCAGTCGTGCATTGCGGCCAAGCGCTTTATCGTGGCGGAAAGCATTGCCGACAAGTTCGAACAGCTCTTCGCGCAAAAAATGGCGGCGCTGAAAGTGGGCGATCCGTTTGAAGAGAGCACCGAACTTGGACCGATGTCTACACCGGACGGCGTGCTCGATCTGGACCGCGATGTTCGTAAGTCGGTGGAAGCGGGAGCGAAAGTTTTGACGGGCGGCAAGCCGCTGGATCGTCCTGGAAACTTCTATGCGCCCACGGTGCTCGCGAATATTCCGGTTGATTCGCCAGCGTACAAAGAAGAAATGTTTGGACCAGTGGCCAGCGTCTTTCGCGCCAAGGATGTGGATGACGCAATTCGCATCGCCAACGATAGCCGCTTTGGCCTGGGTGCCAGCGCCTGGACTAACGACGCAACGGAGCGGGAGAAATTCATTAATGGACTGGATGCGGGGATGGTGTTCATCAACCGCATGGTGGCCTCAGACCCGCGAATCCCGTTTGGCGGCGTGAAATGGTCGGGCCATGGCCGTGAACTCGGTGCGGTAGGTATCCGCGAGTTTACGAATATGAAGACAGTGTGGATAGAAGACGGAAAGTAAGCAGGGGAAAGCAAGGCGGTTGCGAAGTGGAAGAGGCAGTGGTATAGTGGTCTGACAATTCGACCATACTGGACTCTTGCATGTTCGCTACTCTCCACCCCTGCTGCGTCTTCCGCGTGATCTCGGTTGTCGGGTCCGGGAGGTTCTAATGTACAAAATCGTGCGCTCGTCTCGCCTGTATGAACAAATCGTTCAGCAAGTTGAGGAATCCATCCAAAAAGGCCAGCTCAAACCTGGCGATCAACTCCCACCTGAACGCGAACTCGCCGAACAATTTGGAGTAAGCCGTACCGCGGTGCGCGAAGCAGTGAAAGCGCTGCGAGAAAAAGGTCTGGTCGAAGCGTATCCCGGCCGGGGAACATTCATTACCGACGGCACTTCTTATACGATTCGGCAATCGCTGGACCGCATGATGCGCAGCGGCAACGAAGGCTTTGCGTTTCTCGCCGAGGTACGGCAAATTCTGGAACCGGAAATTGCGGCTCTGGCAACCACGCGCGCCGATGACGAAGCGCTGGAAGCAATGCGCAAGCAAGTGGAAATCATGGACGCGGCCCAAGAAGACCCGGACGCATTTATCGAAGCGGACCTGGACTTCCATCTGGCGTTAGCCGAGGCTGCCGCCAATCCGATTATTCTTTCGCTGATTGATTCGATTGTCGGCCTGCTGCGCGAGCAGCGCATGGGGATTTTCCAGGTAGAAGGCGGCCCGGAGCGCGGACAATATCATCACAAGAAAATTCTGCAAGCAGTGGAGCACCGCGATTCGGCAGGAGCGCGCGAAGCGATGAAGGCGCACCTTACGCAAGTGGGCGATGATTCGCGGCACGCGCCGAACGAACGCGAATAGCAGAAAAAATTTCAGCCAGGTCCGGTTCAGGAAGTTTGTTTGAGGAGGAGAGTGTTCGTGGCTAATCTCGGATTCGTCGGTTTGGGTGTGATGGGCAGCGAAATGGTGAACCGGCTGCTCAGTAAGGGCCACAGCGTCACCGGTTACAATCGCACCAAAGCGAAAGCGGATTGGTTGATCAAGAAGGGCATGAAATGGGGCAATTCGCCGCGCGAAGTGGCCGCCGCTTCAGATGTGGTCTTTTCGATGGTCACCAATTCAGCCGCGCTGGACGCTGTAATGAACGGTCCCGACGGGATCCTAGCCGGACTCGCAGCGGGAAAATACGTGGTGGATATCAGTACGGTCAGCCCTGCGTTCAGCCGCGAGATTGCAAAAAAGGTTCGCGAAAAGGGTTGCGACATGGTGGACGCGCCGGTTTCCGGAAGCGTCATTACATTGCAAGAAGGCAAGCTCAGCGTGATGGTTGGCGGGCACAAAGAAACTTTTGAAAAAGTGAAGCCGCTGCTGCTGGACATCGGCCCGAAGGTCACACATGTGGGAGACAACGGGTTGGCGTTGGTGATGAAGATTGGCACGAACCTGAGCCTCGCAGTGCAGATGCTGGCGTTTTGCGAAGGTGTGCTGCTCGCGGAAAAGAGCGGGATCAAGCGCGAAACGGCGGTGGACGTTTTGACGCACAGTGTGATCGCTTCGCCAATGGTGCAGTATCGCGGGCCATTTGTTCTGAAAATGCCGGATGAAGCGTGGTTCAACGTCAACATGATGCAGAAAGATATGCTGCTGGCGCTGGAATTGGGGCGGCAACTGGATGTGCCGATGCCGACCACTTCAATCACCAATGAATTTTTGACGGCAGCGCGCGGCATGGGTTTCGTGGAACAGGATTTCGCAGTGGTATTCGAAGTGTTGGCTCAAATGTCGGGAGTAAAGAAATGAAGACCGAAACGGATCCGGACAAAACCGAGGCGACTCAGAAATCAGAACTGTGGATGCGCTTGTATCGCCAGATGGTGCGGATCCGCCTGTTCGAGGAACAGGTGAATGAGCTCTACACGCGCGCATTGATGCCGGGGTTGGCGCATCTTTACATCGGCGAAGAGGCGGTGGCAGTCGGAATATGCGAAGCGCTCACCAATCAGGATTACATCACCAGCACCCATCGCGGCCACGGGCACTGCCTGGCAAAAGGCGCGTCCCCGGACCGTATGTTTGCGGAACTGCTGGGCAAGGAAGCAGGCTATTGCCGCGGCAAAGGCGGATCGATGCACATTGCCGATCCGGCCACGGGAAATTTGGGAGCGAACGCCATTGTGTGTGGAAGCGCAGGAATCGCCACCGGCGCAGCACTGACCGCAAAGCGACTGAAGACCGATCACGTTGCGATTTGTTTCTTTGGAGAAGGCGCGCTCGGACAAGGCGTGCTGTATGAAGTGATGAATCTGGCTTCGCTGTACAAGCTGCCGGTCATTTACGTTTGCGAAAATAATTCGTACACGGAATACACGCATTACACGGAAACGACTGCTGGAGATATCCTGTTGCGCGGAACCGCTTTTGGTGTGCACTCGGAAAACGTTGATGGGCAGGACGTGCGCGCGGTCTACGAAGCGGCCTCACGGCTGATAGGCCGGGCGCGCAAGGGCGAGGGCCCGGCGTTTCTGGTGTGCGACACGTATCGCTACACCGGCCATCATGTTGGGGATATCAATCGCGAATATTACCGCACCAAGGCAGAAGAGCAGGAATGGAAGACCAAGCGCGATCCTATTCAGAATCATTGCGCATTTTTGATCGAACAAAACATTACCAATGCGGACGCGCTGAAAGCGATTGAAGAAGAAGTGCGTGCCGAGATGAAGACCGCTGTCGATTTCGCCATTGCGGCGCCCTATCCGGCGCTGAACGAAGTGGACCAGGACGTCTATGCTTGAAACCTCTGTTCGAGAATTGACATTTGCGCAAGCCATACGCGAAGCGCTCGCGGAAGAAATGCGGCGCGATCATCGCGTGTGTATTTTTGGCGAAGACGTGGCCGAGGCGGGCACGCCATTCAAAGTTTTGTCCGGACTGGTGGAAGAATTTGGCTCGGAACGTGTTCTCGACACTCCCATTTCCGAGGCGGGATTCACGGGAATGGGTGTTGGCGCGGCGATGACCGGATTACGCCCGGTAGTCGACATCATGTTCGGCGATTTCCTGACGCTAACGATGGACCAAATGGTGAATCAGGCAGCAAAAGCACATTACATGTCGGGCGGCACATGGAAAGTGCCGATGGTGTTGCGGACAACGTTGGGCGCGACGCGACGCTCCGCTGCGCAACACTCACAATCGCTGCATGCATGGCTCAGCCATGTGCCAGGATTGAAAGTGGTAATGCCTTCCACGCCGTATGACGCGAAGGGGCTGCTGAAAACGGCGATACGCGACGACAATCCGGTAGTCTTTTTCGAGGACAAGATGATGTACAAGCAGAAAGGTCCAGTTCCGGCGGAGGAATATACGATTCCGCTGGGCGTAGCGGACATCAAGCGCGCTGGCTACGACATTACGCTAGTGGCAACGAGCAGCATGGTGCAAGTGGCGCTGGGCGCTGCGAAATTACTGGAAGAAATCGGCATCGAAGCGGAAGTGATCGACCCGCGCACCACGTGGCCGCTGGACGAAAAGACGCTGGTTGATTCCGTAAAGAAAACGGCGCGCGCGATTGTGATCGACGAAGGTTACGGCCGCTATGGCGTAACCGGCGAAATTGCTTCGGTGATCGCCGAAGGTGCGTTCTTCAATATGGAAGCTCCTGTGAAGCGCATGGGCGCGATGCATGTTCCAATTCCCTTTTCTCCCCCGTTAGAAGATTTGACGGTGCCGACGGAACAAACGGTATTCGAGGCGGCGCGCGCGCTGTGCGGCAAAGCCTGACGAATTAGGAATGGAGGCGTAGCGTGGCACTAAAAACATACGGCTCGATGGCAGTAGATTGGGAAAATCGCATCGATTTCGATCGTCTGCGCCGGGAACGGCTGGCGCGGGCCAAGGCATTGCTGGCGAAGTCGGAGATGGGCGCGCTGCTCTGCTTTGACATGAACAACGTGCGTTATTTGACCGCGACGCACATCGGCACGTGGGCGCAAGACAAAATCAGCCGCTTTGCGCTGCTGCCGCAAAAAGATGAACCGATTTTGTGGGACTTTGGTTCGGCAGCGCGGCACCATCAGCAAAATTGTCCGTGGCTTGGGGATCGTTCACGTCCGGGAATTCCGCTGTTGCGGGGCGCTATGTCGCCGGAGATGGGGCGCGCGGAAAATGTGGCGCGCAAGATCAAGATTGAATTGGAAATGCGCGGGCTGCATAAGGCTCCGCTGGGAATTGACGTTGTCGAGCCGCCGATTCTTTTTGCACTGCAGCGCGAAGGAATTACGGTCGTGGATGGGCAGCAATTGATGTCGGATGCGCGCGTCATCAAGACGCAGGATGAAATTTCGCTGCTGAATCATTCCGCAATGATGGTCGATGCCGCGTACGACGAACTGTATCGCGCCATGAAGCCGGGATTCAGTGAGAATCAGGCGGTCGGCCTGGCGAGCAAAGTTTTGTACGACTTGGGTTCGGAATATGTGGAAGCGGTAAACGCAATTTCCGGAGAGCGCTGCAATCCGCATCCGCACGTGTTTTCGGATCGCGTGTTGCGTCCCGGCGATCCAGTGTATTACGACATCCTTCACTCGTACATGGGCTATCGCACCTGCTATTACCGGACTTTTACGATTGGCTATGCATCGCACGCGATGAACGATGCGTATAAACGCTGCCGCGAATATCTGGACGCGGCGATCGAGTTGGTACGGCCTGGGCGCACCACGGCGGAAATTGCTTCGGTGTGGCCAAAGGCGCAGGAATTTGGCTTCCCTGACGAAGAAGCGGCGTTCGCACTGCAATTCGGTCACGGGATCGGGCTGGCGATTTGGGAAAAGCCGGTGATCAGCCGCATGGTTTCGCTGGAACACTCGCATGAAATCAAGCCGGGCATGGTGTTTGCGCTGGAAACTTTCTGGCCCTCGAAGGATGGATGGAGCGCGGCGCGCATCGAAGAAGAAATCGTGGTGACGGAAACGGGGCACGAAGTGATCACGCGTTTTCCGGCGGATCAATTGATGGTGGCCGGCGCCCACTATCACACGGTGAGTGGACCGCTGCCAATGCTTCGTGAAAACGAACAGGCTCCCAGCAAGCGCGTTAAGGAAATGGTGGAAGCCAGCGCTAAACACGAAGGAGTGGCGGCCACGGACTGACGCGTTCGTTCCTGGCTCCTAAAAAAGACTATGGCAATTAGTGTAGTGATGCCTGCGCTGGAAATGGCGCAGGAAACTGGGAAATTGCTGGCCTGGCGCAAAAAAGAAGGCGAGTCGGTGCGCAAGGGCGAGCCGTTGCTGGAAATTGAGACGGATAAGGCAGTCGTTGAAGTAGAGGCGCCGGGTGACGGCGTGCTTGCCGGAGTTACCGCAGAAGTTGGAGCGGTTGTTCCGGTGGGCGAAACGATTGCGTGGCTGGTGGCGCCGGGAGAAAAACCTCCTGCGAAGTCGGCGACGACGGCTGCTCCCAGTGCACGCGCGACAACAGTAGCGCCGAGTGCGGCTCCATTGGCGCCCACTCAAGAGAAAACTGCGCCGGCTGCTAGCGCGCAGATTTCGCCGAAAGCGCGGCGTCTTGCGAAGGAACTTGGAGTGGATATCTCGGTGGTGCACGGTACCGGACCTGATGGAACGATTACTGCTGAAGATGTGCAGGGATTTGCGGATGGAAAGTCTGGTGGTTCGGCAGCAGCGGCGAGTTCCGCAACTGCTTCAGGAGCGGGCGTGACGGCTGGGGCTGGAGAGCCACTTAGCCAAATCGCACGGCTCATGGCCGAGCGCACCACGCAAAGCTGGACAACGGTTCCCCACTTTTTCCTGGTGCAGAATGTCGATGCGGGCAAGCTGGTTGAAACGCAGAAAAAACTTGGTGCAGGTGCGACAGCGGGGACGGCTCCTTCCGTTACCGACATATTGATTGCGATTCTAGCGCGTGTGCTGGCCAAACATCCACGGATGAATTCCAGTTGGGCGAACGGAACCATTCACGCGAATGCGGACGTGAACATCAGTGTAGCCATGGCGGTGAAAGACGGCGTGGTTGGCGCGGTAATTCCTAAGGCAGATGCGTCCAAGATTGCGGACATCTCAAAACTGCGTCGCGAACTAACCGAACGGGCGCGCGCCGGTAAACTTCGACCTGCAGATATTTCTGGCGGAACCTTCACGCTGAGCAATTTGGGTATGTACAAGGTGGACGCGTTTACCGCGATTATCACCCCGCCTCAATGCGCAATTCTCGCTGTAGGTGCGATTATCGACACGGTTGTTCCGGTGGATGGCAAGCCCGGTATCCGCCCAGTCATGACTATGACCCTGTCCAGCGATCATCGCGTGGTCGATGGTGCGCGTGCCGCGGAGTTTCTTGCGGAGCTGGCCAGCGCAATTCGCGACCCGGAAAAATATCTGTAGTGAGATGCAGTTCGCACGAATCTTTTTGAGAGGTGTGTAATTGCCTAGCACTACCGAGCCTTCGGCACCGATAATGGCGCTCACCAAAAAGAAGCGACCTTTCTATTTAGACCCTACAGTGCAGGTGCTTTTCGCGATCGTTGCCGCGATTGCGTTGGGTTATCTGCGTCCCGCGACGGCGATGGCCATGAAACCGTTGGGAGATGGCTTTATCCGGCTGATTACGATGATCATCACGCTGATTATTTTCTGCACCGTGGTAACGGGTATCGCCGGCATGGAAGATATGAAGAAAGTGGGGCGCGTCGGCGGGAAAGCGCTCATCTACTTTGAAGTGGTTTCGACGATCGCGCTGATCATCGGCTTGGTCGTAGGCAACGTGGTGAAACCCGGTGAAGGCTTCAACATAAATCCGGCGACACTAGACGCGAAAGCGGTTACAGAGTACGCGGGGCAAGCGAAAGCGCAAAGCGTTTCTGATTTCGTGATGCATATTATTCCGACGACGGTTGTAGATGCGTTTGCGAAGGGCGACATTCTGCAGGTGCTGCTGATTGCGCTGCTGTTCGGATTTGCGCTTTCAGCGATTGGGCCGCGGTGCAAGCCGCTGGTAGAGATCATCGATGCGATAACGCAAGCGGTGTTTGGCATCGTGAAAATTGTGATGAAGCTGGCGCCGCTGGGCGCGTTTGGCGCGATGGCGTTCACCGTCGGCAAATTCGGAATCGCGTCCTTGGGGCCGCTTTTGAAGCTGATTGGAACGTTTTACCTTACGTCAATTTTCTTTGTGTTGGTGGTGCTCGGCATCATTGCGCGGCTGGCAGGTTTCAACATCTTGAAATTTCTGCGATATATCCGGGAAGAAATTGTGCTGGTGCTGGCAATTAGCTCTTCGGAACCGGCCATGCCTACTTTGATGGCCAAGCTGGAGAAATTGGGATGTTCGAAAGGGCTGGTTGGACTGATTGTTCCGACTGGCTACACGTTCAACACCGATGGCACCGGGGTGTACATGACGTTGGCGGCGCTTTTCGTGGCGCAGGCAACGAACATTCATCTAACCTTAATGCAACAGCTGACGATTCTCGCCGTGGCCATTCTTACCTCGAAGGGCGCGAGCGGGGTGCAGGGCGCTTCGTTCATCGCGCTGGTGGGCACGTTGATGGTGATCCCAACGATTCCGGTGGCGGGTATGGCGCTGATCCTGGGGATCGACCGCTTTATGAGCATGTGTCGCGCGACGGTGAATATGATCGGCAACGGCGTGGCGACGTTGGTGGTGGCGCGCTGGGAAAAAGAGGTGGACCCGGCCACGTTGCGAGCGAATTTGGCGGGAGACAGCACGGTTTCGACAATCTGATTGCGTAAGGGATTGTGCGGTGCGGGGGACTTCGCAGCACGCGCGGATTTTGGTAGTGAACCACAGGCGGAACATGCCAGATCAATTCGACATTGTTGTTGCGGGAGCGGGCCACAACAGCTTGCTCGCCGCGGCGTACCTCGCGAAAGCTGGCTACAAGTGCCTGGTGCTGGAAGGCCGGCCGATCGTCGGCGGTGGGGTTAAGTCGGCGCACCTGACGCTCGAGGGATTTATCCACGACGTTTGCTCCTCGGCGCACAATGGAATTCACGGCAATCCGGTGATTCGCGAGAATGAGCTGAACCTCAGCGAATACGGCCTGGAATATATTTATCCCGATCCGGTGTTTCACATGCCGTTTCCGGACGGCACGTACATCACGCAGTGGCGCGACCTGGACCGCACCTGCCAGGAATTTGGCAAATTTTCGAAAAAAGATGGCGAAGCGTACCGGCGGATGATCACCGACTATGAAACGGTGAAACCGCTCATTAATGCCGTTACTTTTACTCCTATCGGATTCGGCAAGCCTTTGAACGAACGGCTGGCCACACATCCGCAGGGCAAAATCTGGCAGCGGCGGTTGGCCATGTCGGCGTGGGACGTTGTCAGCGAGACGTTTGAAGATGATCGCTGTCGCGCGTTCATGTTGGGATGCCCGTATGCGCTGCAGCCGGTGGATGCTCCGATGAGCGCGCGCGCGGCGTATATTCCGCTGCACCAGCAACGCGAGAGCCGGCCGCTGCCCAAAGGCGGTTCTGGCGCGTTGACGCAAGCGCTGGCCGCATTTATCGAAGCGCACCAGGGCGTGATTCTTCCCAACAAATGGATCCAAGCGTTGATTATTGAAAATGGAAAATGCGTTGGAGTGGAATGCGGCGACGGCAGTTCGTATCGCGCGCAAAAAGCGGTGCTGTCCACGATTCACATCAAGCAACTGGTCGATATGGCGCCGAAAGAACTGTGGGGCGAAGATTTTCTGTACGGCGTGGACACGTGGGAAGCGGGACTGACGCTTTTCGCCACGAACTATGCGACCACGGAGCCGCCGAAATATACGGTGGCAGGTGGGCAAACTTTGTCGCCGGTACATTCCGGATTTATGGTTAGCGGCGAGCGCGCTTTGGAGATGAGCTACGACTACGCGTGCGGCAACGTCAATTACAAGAATCCGTCGCTACACGTAATCTGTTGCAGCTTGGCCGATGCGACGCGCGCTCCCAAGGGCATGCACACGATCAAAGTGGTGGCTTACCAGCCTTATGGTTTGCGAGAAGGGCCGGAGCATTGGGACAAGATTAAGCGCGAAGTTTCTGACGCCAACCTTGAATTCGTGCGCCGTTTCTCACCAAATCTGACGGAAGATAAACTCCTGGCGCGTACCGTGGAGAGTCCGCTGGATTGGGAACGCATGAATCCGCATAACTGGCATGGCAGTTGTCACGCTGGCGGCTCGGAACCTTCGCAAATCGGAGCGCTGCGACCAATGGCTGGCTGGGCGCAACATCGCATGCCAATTCCTGGTTTGTATCAGACCGGCGCGACAACCCATCCGGGTGGATCGGTAACCGGTGGACCCGGGCGCAACGCTGCTACCGTGATGCTGAAAGACTTCGGCACCAGTATTGAAGAAGTGGTAAAGAAAAAATCTTAAGTTGTCGGGGTGTTGCTCCTTGTAGGCATAGGCGACCTCGCCGTCCGACGATTCTTAAATCCACCATTATTCGATTACGGTTTGTTCTCCGAAGGCGATTTGCCAGTGCCCGCTGCGCTTGGTGAATACGCGCGTGATGTGCAAGGTTTTGCCGTGGTGCGATTTGTGCTCGGAACGCATCACCGCGGCTTCTCCCAAAACCCAGACCTTCATGTTCACTACTTCGGCCGGGATCAGAGTGATGTTCTTGCTCTTCAAATCTTTGATCATCACCACGCGATCCTGCTTATTCAGTGGTGGTCCACCATCCGGCGTCACAAACACAAAATCGTCGGTGAAGTTCGGAATCCAGGCATCGACATCGTTGGTCAAAACTGATTGCTCTACTTTTTGCCACATAGAGGAAACTTCTCCCTCGGCGGCATTCTCCGGCTTGTACGGAATCGTCTTGCAGGGATTCTCGCAGGCTACCGGGCCGCCATCGCTGGGCGAACCAAACCCGCTGCGCTTCTCGGGAGTTTTCTCAGCCTTGGTCGTTTCCTGATAGATGAGCAGACGCCAACCCTGTGGCCGCTCGACCCAGACTCGCACAAAACGTACCGAGGCGTTTTGTGACGGGATGTGGTGCATGCCGCGGAACAGCACTACTTTTCCTTCGTCCATCGAAGCAACGTCCGTGTCGGGATCGGATTTGAATGAGCCCAGGCTCGCCAGAGTTTCGGACTTGCTGCGGGTCTTTCCGGTGCGGTCGGTCCAGCTAAAGTCTGTGTCGGTCAGCTTGTCGGCGGCACTGGAGTCGTTCTTGGCAACGGCATCCGTCCAAGCATGATCGGCGGCGGCGACAGTGGAGGTATCCGCACCCACCGCAACTCGAGAGGTCACTAATAAGGATGCAACGAGAACGCTGGCCGCGACCAGCATTGAACACCCACGGAAAAAGGACATTAAGCCTCCAATGAAGCAAGCCACAGAATTGGTCAGACCACCACACCGCGCTTGACTTGTACGCTTGAGTATCATATTTTTGAATCCCTTGCAATCAGGAAACCGAGGGGCAAACGGCACATGTATGGTGGCACGATGACTATACCTGTGGTTTTCGACCCTTGATTCCATCTGGTGTCGCACGCGAGAGTGGTCGGTTCGATGAAGTTTGCGATTTGGAGCGCGAGCGCTTATGGCTGATCAATTCGACATCGTGGTTGCCGGCGCAGGCCACAACAGTCTGATTGCAACCGCGTATCTCGCCAAAGCTGGTTATCGTTGTCTTGTCCTAGAGGGTCGCGCCCTCGTCGGCGGCGGTGTGAAAACCACGCAACTCACACTCCGCGGATTCCATCACGATGTATGTTCCTCAGCGCACGTATTGATTCAAGACAGTCCAATTTTTCGCGACGATGAATTGCAGCTTGGAAAATACGGCCTGGAATATATTTTCCCCGATCCGGTGGTGCACCTTCCTTTTCCCGATGGAACGTATCTGACACAGTGGCATGACCTGGATCGCACTTGCGAAGAATTCGCGAAATTTTCGAAGAAGGATGCGATCGCTTACCGGCGCATGATGACCGAATACGAATCGATCAGACCGTTGCTGGCGGCAACTTCGTACACACCGGTGGGATTTGGCAAGCCGCTGAACGAACGGCTCGCGGACCATCCGCAAGGAAAAATCTGGCAGCGGCGCATGGCCATGTCGGCGTGGGAGATTATTCGCGACCAGTTTGAGGACGAGCACTCGCGCGCGTTCATGGTGTGGATGGCGTATCAGACGGTAGAGCCACCGGAAGCGGCAGCAACTGGGCGGTTGGCGTATTCGATTTGCGCGGGGCGGCAAAAATGGAGTTGGACTACGCCGAAAGGCGGCTCTGGCACGTTGACGCAAGCGCTGGCGAAATTGATTGAGGAGCACGGCGGGACCATCCTGACGAATAAAACGGTGGAGCGACTGATCGTCGAAAACGGAAAGTGCACGGGCGTGGAATGCACGGATGGAAGTTCGTACCGCGCGCAAAAAGCGGTCCTGTCCACAATCCACATTAAGCATCTGGTGGAGATGGCTCCTTCCGAAGCGTTTGGTGACGATTTTCTGGCTGGCGTGGAAACGTGGAGAGCGGGTATTACGCTGTTCGCAACGCACTACGCCTCGACGGAGCCTCCCAAGTTTCCAATTGCAGGCGGCACGTTGACTTCGGTGGCCTCAGGGACAATGGCTACGGCAGAGCGGGGCATGCGCGTGTCTTATGATTTCGCTCGCGGCGACGTGAACGTAGAAGATCCACCGTTGCTGATTGTGTGCAGCACCATCGCGGACCCTTCGCGGGCGCCCGCCGGCATGCACACGATTAAGGTAATCGGCAATCAGCCCTACGAACTGAAAGAAGGACCACAGCACTGGGACAAGATTAAAGACGAAGTCTCGGATGCGAATTTGAAATATTTGCGGAAGTTCGCGCCCAATTTGACTGACGATAAAATCCTGGCACGCATCGTGGAAAGTCCGCTCGACCTGGAGCGCATGAACGCTCACAATTGGCACGGCACCTGCCATGGAGGCGCGCAAGATGCGGCGCAGTCTGGCGGATTGCGGCCAGTACCGGGGTGGGCGCAGCATCGCATGCCGATCGCCGGCTTGTATCAAACGGGTGCGACCACGTATCCCGGCGGTTCCGTTTCAGGAGGTCCCGGCCGCAACGCTGCGTCGGTTATGCTGAAAGACTTTGGTTCGAGTTTGGATGAAGTGCTGAAGAAAAAAGCATAGACACCTGATGCACGCAGAACGCGGTTGCGAGGTTCGCGTCCGTCGCAGCCGGTAAAGAAAAGTTCAGGGGAGAAGGCGAATGAGCAAATTCACGCGGCGTCGATTCGTGAAAGGGGCGGCTATCGCTCCGCTCGCGGTTAAGCATCTGGCGTTGCAATCGGCCACTGGCACATCGGATCGCTTCGACATCGTGGTGGCAGGCGCTGGACACAACAGCCTGATTACCGCGGCCTACCTGGCGAAAGCGGGCTATCGCTGCGTGGTGCTAGAAGGGCGTCCTAAAGTTGGCGGCGGAGTGAAGACTGCGGAGCTCACGCTGCGCGGATTCCACGACGATTGCTGCTCCACGGCGCACGTCTTCATTCAAGACAATCCCATGCTAAAGAATAACGAACTGCAGCTGGGAGATTACGGACTGGAATACATCACGCCCGATCCGGTGTTTCATATTCCCTTCCCGGATGGCTCGTACCTGACGCAATGGCGCGACCTGGATCGGACGTGCGCGGAATTTGCAAAATTTTCCAAGAAGGATGCGGAAGCGTATCGCAAGATGCTGGCGGACTTGGATGCGATCCGGCCGCTGTTGATCGACGCGTCCTTTACTCCCATTGGCTTCGGCAAACCGCTGAACGATCAGTTGGCGCAACAGCCCAAAGGCAAATTGTGGCAGCGTCGGCTGGCCATGTCGGCCTGGGACGTGATTAAAGATACGTTTGACGATGACCACTCACGAATTTTCGCGTTGTATATGTCGCATCTTGCCGCCGAGCCTCCGGATTCGCCAGTCACGGGCCGACTCGCCTATGGCGCAGCGCGGCAGCAGCACTCGGGACGTCCGCTGCCAAAGGGTGGTTCGGGCGCGCTGACAGTGGCATTGGCGCGTTTTATCGAAGCGCACAACGGCGTGATCCTTACTAACAAATGGGTGAAGAGCCTGATTGTCGAGAATGGGAAATGCACGGGCGTGGAATGCAGCGACGGGAGTTCTTATCGCGCCAACAAGGCGGTGGTCTCCACGGTGCACATAAAACATTTGGTGGATATGGCGCCGAAGCAATTGTGGGGCGAGGATTTTCTGTATGGCGTGGACACCTGGCAGGCGGAAAACGCGATGTTCGCCACGCATTATGCAACATCGGAGCCGCCGAAATATAAAGTGGATGGCGGGACGCTCTCGCCCGTCGAGTCTGGAATACTCGCATCGCCCTACCGCGCGCTGCGATTTGGATTCGATGATATCCGCGGCGCGGTGAACCTGGATGAGCCGCCACTGCAAGTGATTTGCTGCACGATTGCTGACCCTTCGCGAACGCCCAAGGGCATGCACACGTTAAAGGTGCTGAGCTGGCATCCCTACGCATTGAAGGAAGGGCCGGAGCATTGGGACAAAATCAAGAATGACGTGGCCGACGCGCATTTGAAATATTTGCGCCGCTTCTCGCCAAATTTGACGGACGACAAAATTCTGGCGCGTTTTGTGGAAAGTCCACTTGATCTGGAACGCATGAATCCGCACTTCTGGCACGGCAGCGCCCACGCGGGAGCGCAGAGCGCTTCGCAGACTGGACCGATGCGGCCGATGCTAGGCTGGGCGCAACATCGCATGCCCATTCCCGGTTTGTATCAGACCGGCGCGACGACACATCCTGGCGGTTCGGTGACCGGCGGTCCGGGGCGCAACGCCGCCACGGTGATGCTGAAGGATTTCGGCACGAGTATTGAAGAAGTGGTGGCGAAAAGGGCCTGACACAGGGCAAGGGAACGCTGCAAGAGCAAACTTTTCTGGATGAGGAGAAATCCCGATGGGTCGGAAGAGCGGAATGAGAGTGGCAGTCGTTTTACAAGCTCTGGCGTTGCTACTGTGCGGCGCGGGCGTGGCGAGGGCACAAGATGCGGCGCAGAAAAAAGTAGCTGCAAAACCCAAGATGGTTAAAGCGATGGTGCCGGATAATCCCAGCGACCATCCCGCGCCGGAGCAGCCGATTCCCTACAGCCACAAACAGCATCTCGCGCTCGGCCTGCAGTGCAAGGAATGCCACACCAATCCAGAACCAGGAAAGTTGATGACTTTCCCTTCGGCGGATCGCTGCATGCAGTGCCACGTCACTATCGCTAAGGACAAGCCGTCCATTCAGAAGCTGGCGCAGTATGCGCAATCGAAGGAAGAGATTCCGTGGGTGCGGGTATACAAGGTGTTGCCGGGAGTGCAGTGGTCGCATCAACCGCATCTCGCCGCTGGCGTGAAATGCGAAACGTGTCACGGCAATGTTGCGCAGATGGCGGCGATGTCGGAAGTCACCAGTGTGACGACGATGTATGCCTGCCTGCATTGTCACGAACTGAATCACGCGAAAGCTGCGTGCGAAACCTGCCACAAGCACTGATTATCCCGCAGGTGTATTCTGTTTGAGGGAAGGGTTTAGTTTATGGGCCAAACGATTGAACTGGAAATTAACGGGAAGCGTTATCCCGTCCACTATTCTGCCGATACGCCGCTGTTGTACGTGCTTCGCGATGAACTGGGATTAACCGGAACAAAATACGGTTGTGGCGAAGGCATGTGCGGAGCGTGCACAGTGCTGATCGGTGGGACGGCGAGACGTTCTTGTCAGATTCCGGTCAGCGCGGCGACAGGCAAGCCGATCACTACAATCGAAGGTCTGGAAAAGAATGGCGCGCTGCATCCGGTGCAACAGGCGTTCCTGGACGAAGGCGCGTTTCAGTGTGCGTATTGCACTTCGGGAATGATCATGAGCAGTGTTTCGCTGCTGCAAGCCAACCATAATCCGACTCAGGAACAAATTGTGCAGTCGTTGCAAGGCAATCTGTGCCGCTGCGGCACTCACCCGAGAATTCTGGCAGCTGTGCGTAAGGCCGCGAGCAAAATGCAGGAGCGCGGGTGATGCCTAAACAGGCCGACACCTACATCGTAGAACCAGAGCGCTACGAATTTCGCGCGCTGCCGATGCATCATTTTGAACTGGCGCGACGCGACTTTTTCAAAATCCTTGGCGCGGGAATTGCGGTATTCGCGGTTGCCAAAGACGCGCTGGCACAGGAAACGGCTCCAGCCACTAAAGGATTTCACACCGAAGAACTACCGAACGAAATTGGCGCGTGGCTGCATATTGGAGAAGATGGGACGGTAACGGGCTTTACCGGCAAAGCGGAAATTGGGCAGAACATCCGCACCGAATTGTCGCAAACGATTGCCGACGAACTGGGCGTGCCATTTGAAAATGTGCGGATGGTTACCGCGGATACGATGCTGTGTCCCTTTGATGCGGGAACGTTTGGAAGCCGCACGACGCCGACCATGACGCCACAATTCCGGCGCGTCTCGGCAGCAGCGCGGGGGCTGTTGCTGGACATGGCGGCCAAGCAGTGGAATTTGTCCGCGGATTCACTGGTCGCGGCCAACGGAAAGATTACCGATCCCGCTTCGAAGCGCTCGGTGGCGTATAGCGAGCTGGCAAAGGGAAATGCGCTGGCGCAAACTATTCCGTCGCAAATCAAGGCTAAGCCAGCAAGCGCATGGAATGTGGCGGGCAAGCCTATTCCTAAGGTGGATGCGCGCGAATTTGTTACTGGCAAGCACCACTACACGACGGATATGCGTCCGACGGGAATGCTGTATGGCAAAGTGCTGCGGCCACCCTCGTTTGGCGCGACGCTGACGTCTTATGACGATACCGCAGCTAAAGGGATGAAGGATGTAGTCGTTGTTCGCGACGGCGATTTCGTTGCGGCGGCGGCGCCAACTACAGAAGCGGCACAGGCGGCGCTTAGCGCGATAAGAGTGCAATGGAAAGAAGTGCCGCAGATTTCGAATGCAGAGATTTTTTCGTACTTGAAGGAAAAAGCGCAGCCGTCGAACGAAGATCGTTTCCAGCAGCGAAAAGGTTCCGTGGCGGAGGGCTTGGCTGGGGCGGCGAAACGGCATGAAGGAACGTACACCGTCGAGTATATTGCGCACGCGCCTTTGGAGCCGCGTGCCGCCGTTGCGCAGTGGACAGATGGCAAGCTGAATGTGTGGATGGGGACGCAACGGCCGTTTGCAGTGCGCGACGAGTTGGCAAATATTTTCCATGTGACGGAAAAAGATGTGCGCGTGATCGTCCCAGACACGGGTTCCGCTTACGGCGGAAAGCACACCAGCGACGCGGGATTGGAAGCAGCGCGATTGGCGAAAGCCACTTCCGGCAAGCCCGTGAAAATAATCTGGACACGCGAAGAAGAATTCACGTGGGCGTATTTTCGGCCCGCGGGCGTGATCGAAGTGAAGAGTGGAATGACCGCGGACGGCAAAGTGACGGCATGGGAATTTCACAATTATCATTCGGGAATGTCGGCGATTGAAACGCCGTACGATGTCCCGAACCAATACACGCAGTATCATCAAGTGCCATTGGTTTTGCGCAGCGGTTCGTATCGAGGACTGGCGGCGACAGCGAATCACTTTGCGCGTGAAACGCACATGGACATTCTGGCGCATGAGGCGCAAATGGATCCGCTGGAATTCCGGTTGAAAAATCTGGCCGATCCCCGCATGAAGGCGGTACTGGACACTGCGGCGAAGGCGTTTGGCTGGCCGCGCAAGAAAACTGGTGAGGGGCAGGGCTTCGGCGTGGCTTGCGGTTATGAGAAAGGCAGCTACGTGGCGACGTTCGCGGAACTGGCGGTGGATCGGAAGGCCGGGACGGTTCGCGTAGTAAAACTGGTGGAAGCTTTCGAGTGCGGCGCCATCGTGAATCCGGACGGGCTGCGCAATCAGGTGGTCGGCGCGATGATTCAAGGGCTCGGCGGCGCGCTGTTTGAGATCATCGAATTTGAGAACGGCAGAATCAAGAATCCGCACTTCGCGAGTTATCGCCTGCCGCGATTTAAAGATGTGCCGGAAATTGAAGCCATCTTGATTGATCGTAAAGATCTTCCTTCCGCGGGAGCTGGCGAAACGCCGATCATGGCAATTGCGCCGTCGATTGGGAACGCGTTTTTCGATGCGACGAAAGTGCGACTGACGAAGTTGCCGTTGCAACCGGAGCGGTCACTGAACAGCTAGACCGCGGTTTTGTTCCATACATCACAGCAAAATGTGACGGACATCACGGTACCCGCGTGCCCGGGGGCGTATTCCTTGTGAGAGGTGACTTGATGTTTTCTCTTACAAATCATGCTGGCGCGCGGACCGCGCTACGTCTACTAATTTCGGGGGCCTTGGCGGCTGCTTTTCTGATTTTTGCGAGCAATGCTTCCACGCAGGATAAAAACATTAAAAAGGTGCCAATCGGGCAGACCGACGCAAGTTCGGGCAAAGAGATGTTCGCGAGCTACTGCTCTGCATGTCACGGAGCGGATGCCAAGGGCAACGGGCCGGCAGCAAGCTCGTTCAAAGTTCCACCGGCCGATCTGACGATGCTGGCGAAGAACAATCATGGGGAATTCCCATCGGACCACGTCTGGGCGATCTTGCACTTTGGCACAAAAGCAGCGGCGCATGGTTCAAGCGAAATGCCGGTGTGGGGAAATGTGCTAAGCGGGCTGGAGCCTACAGATACGATTAAACAGGAACAGCGCATCGCGAATCTGGTGAGCTATCTGAAGACACTGCAAGCGAAGTAAATGCAGCATTCGGGGGCGGCGGGTGGGTGACCTGTTTCACTCAGAAGATGCTGTTGGTCTGAGCGGCTGTGGGCGACGGCGGTGGATCCTGCTTGGCGGATGCTTCTACTTTCTGCAACAGCCTTTGCAGGTCTGCGCGAGAGAAGTAGCGTCCATTCATCATGACCGCGGCAATTTTCTGTGTATTGCGGATATCGTCGAGTGGGTTGGCGTCGAGCAGAATCATGTCTGCGAGCTTCCCCGTTTCGATGGTGCCGAGCTCACCTTCCATCTGAAAGAAGCGAGCAGGGTTGAGGGTGGCGGTTTGCAATGCTTCGAGCGGCGTGAATCCTGCGGCAACGAAGCGTTGCAATTCTTCGTGCAGGCTGAAGCCGGGGAAAATATAGACGCCGGGCGGAGTGTCGGTACCAGCGAGAAAAGGCACGCCCGCTTTGTGGAGCGTTTGCACGACTTGCAGTTCTTTCTCGACGAACCTTTGGCGGGTCTCCAGATCATCGGTGTTGAATTCTTTTAGAACCTCAGCTGAAAATTGCTTCCAGGTTTTATCCTTCCAGTAGGCCGGAACATATTTCGCGCGTGGATCGTTACTGAAATCGGTGACATCGAGAAGATTGCCGCCACGTTCCCAGACGAGTGTGGGACATTGCCAGGTCTGACTCTGCGCGAGAGTGGTAGCGAGGACGGAAGCGCGCGCAGGATCGTAACTGGCGAGAAATTTGGATTCGCTCTTATCGCCTTTGAGGAACTGATCTTCGAGCGGCGAGCTGCCTTCAAAAATACCGATGAGATGCTCGAAACTGTGCATTCCCGCGGCGGACATTTCGCTGGCGCGAACGGAATCGGGAACGTGGCCTACAAAAGGAATTTCCTGTTTCTTGGCTTCGGCGGCAATGGCGAAGACAGCGTCGCGAGGGATGAGCGATTGCAGCTTGATGAAGTCGACGCCACGACGTTTCAGTTCGTCGACGGCGCGGGCGCCATCTTCGGGAGTGGTGACGGCGATGGAATCGGGGAAGCGCGGCTTGGGGCCGTCGAGCATGGGCCCCGAGGTAAGGATGCGTGGGCCAATGAGCCGCCCACCCTCGATTTCATTGCGCCAGGATTGAATAGTTTCGAAATTGCTGCCCATATCGCGCACGCTGGTGACGCCATTGGCCACGAAAAGCGGCAAGGAAATTTCCTGGGCGAGGGGAAACCAGTCGCCAAAGGTGAGATGGACGTGCATGTCCCAAAGGCCGGGGATAAGGTAGCCGCCCTTTGCGCTGACGCTGGGGGCATTGCGCGGGTAGCGAGTGCCCTTGCCGCCGACGGCATTGATGCGATCGCGCTCGATGATGACGATCTGGTCGCGGCGAATCTCGCCGGTGCGGACGTCGACGACGTTGACGTCGGTGATGACCAGGGTGTCTTCGAGGGACCAGTGCTGCTGGGCCGAGGAGATCGAAGGCCAAAGCAAGAGCACGGCGAAAAGCGAGAGGACAGCGACACGATTGGCTGGAAATCGGAAAAGGGCAGGCATGAGAGAAGTTTATCGGGGGAAGAAGAGGATTCAACACGGAAGGCGAGGGGATGATAACGAGGAGATACCCCCACCCCGAGGGGTTTTAGGGGGGTATTCAGACCGAGGTTTTCGACGGTTGGAGATAGGTACGGTGCCTGGCTAAAGCCAGGTACCTACATAAGCTCAAACGAATCGCTGGGGACTAGTAAGGGTCTGCGTACTAAGTGTTACAGGGAATTTATATAGAAAGAATCTCTCCGCAATGCTGGCGGAGCACTGTGTGCGCTACCCAGTTGGTAGTCGCAGAAGAAAATAAGAGAGGAAAAGTATGACCTTTAAAAAATCCGCAGCCCAAGTGCTGTCCGGAGCAAAGCTGTGCCTGGCAACGGTGGCCATGGTGCAGTTCAGCTTGCTGGGGCCATTGACCAGCCCAGCGCAAGCGAACGAAGAAGCAAAAACCAAATCGCCCATCAAGCACGTGATCGTGATCGTAGGGGAAAACAGAACGTTCGATCACATCTTTGCCACGTACAAGCCGAAAGACGGCGAGCATGTGGAAAACTTGCTGTCGAAGAAGATCATCAAGGAAGATGGAACGCCGGGGACCGAATTTCATAAGGCGTGGCAATATTCGGCGGACGTGACAGGAGACCCGACGTACAATCCAAGCCCCAGCAGCAAGACTCTGTATTCGGTGCTGCCGGCGCCGCTGAATGGCGGACCGACGGATGTGTGCAAGAACAATGGAATCTGTTCATTAACCGACGCGGAGAATTCCGAGAACGGTTTGCCGGACAAGACTTATTACGGCTATCTGACGACGGGCGGAACGAATTTGACAGGGAAAGTTCCGGACAGCCGGATTGAGGGCGTGAACGACACTGCGCCTTATTCGACGCTGCTTCCGGGGCCGTTTCAGCTGACCGACACGAAGAGCACGAATCCGTTTACGAATGATTCGTATGCGGCCAGCCCGGTGCACCGCTTTTACCAGATGTGGCAGCAGGAAGACTGCAGCGCGAAGCATGCCACGTGGAAAAATCCGAGTGGATGCAAAGCGGACTTGTTCACATGGACGGAAGTGACGGTGGGATCGAACGTGAACGGCGTGACGCAACCATCGAACTTCAGTACGGATTATTCACCGACGGCGAAGACGACGGGCGAAGGCGCGACGTCGATGGGTTTTTACAACATGCTGAATGGCGATGCGCCGTATACGAAGTATCTGGCGGATCATTACGCGATCAGCGACAACTATCACCAGCCGGCGATGGGCGGCACGGGACTCGACAGCATCATTTTGTTCTTTGGCGATGCGATCTGGTTCAAGGATGAGGCGGGCAATACGGTTCCTCCCCACAACCAGACAATTTGGGCTGGCGGGCCGGTGGATGAAGTCGAAAATCCGAATCCAGTACCGGGAACCAACAACTGGTGGATTGACGATGGATACGGCGGTTTCGGAAACAATGGCGCGTCGACGGGCGTTTACGGCGGCGGGTCGTACAGCAACTGCTCGGATGCGTCGCAGCCTGGTGTGGGACCGATTCTGGATTACCTCGCTTCGCTGCCTCGGCCGATCAAGCCGAATTGCGACGCCGGCCACTACTACCTGTTGAACAACTACAACCCGGGATACTTCGGCGATGGGTCGGATGCGTATCTGGATCACAACGCGGACAACACACCATTTACGATTCCTCCCACGTCGCAGCACAGCATCGCGGATGTGTTGATCGCGGGCGGCGTATCGTGGAAGAGCTACAATGACCAGTGGAATCAATATGTTGGACTGCATGGGTTTCCTGGGGATAAATATCAACTGAACTACGGGACAGTGGGGGCGAACAGCGACCAGTACTGCAATATCTGCAACGGGTTTCAATACCAGACGCAAATCATGGCGGACGCAAAGGTCCGGACGACCCACATACTGGACACGACAGACTTGTACGCAGACATCAAGGCAGGGACGTTGCCAGCGGTGTCATTTGTAAAGCCAAGTGGCTGGGTGGATGGTCACCCGGCATCGTCGAAGTGGGACCTGTATGAAGGGTTCGTGAAGAAGATCGTGGATGCAGTGAAAGACAACAAAGAGTTGTGGGCAAGCACAGCGATTTTTGTCACGACGGACGAAGGTGGAGGCTATTACGATTCCGGGTATGTGCAACCGTTGGACTTTTTTGGAGACGGGACGCGCATTCCACTGATCGTGGTTTCGCCATACACCAAGCCAGGACACATTTCGCACAACTACTCGGACCACGTTTCGATTCTGAAGTTCATTGAACGGAACTGGAACCTGTCGACAATCAGCGGACGCAGCCGCGACAATCTGCCAAACCCAAAGGTGGATGACGACAATCCGTATGTGCCGGAAAATACGCCGGCGATCAGCGACCTGTTTGATCTGTTCAACTTTGATCACGGTGGAGAAGGCGGCGGGGATAACTAGAACGCTGCAACGTTAAGAGCCGAGAAGGCCCCCAGGCTGCGAGAGTAGCTTGGGGGCTTTTTCTTTTTGGAATGGCAAGGAAAGAAAGAAAAAGGATAACGGGGAGACGCAGAGGGCGCTGAGACTCGCTGAGTCGTTCTGATGATGGCATGTTCACTTAACATTCTGGTTACGTACAACTACGCTCGAAAGGAATGGAGCCAGAAGCTTCCCTCTCGTGGCTGGCCATGACGATGACGCCGGGCATCGCGGCGCGTCTGCCTGCGCGATTGCTGCGGGAATTTGGATCGCCGGAAGGCGTGTTCCGTGCGAGTTTGACGGGATTGGAAGCGTGCAACGTGCCAGCGCCCGCGGCGCAGGCGATCTTCAAGAAGCAAACATTCTGGCGAGCGGAAAAGGAAGTGGCGGCAATCCGGCGGATTGGGTGCAAGCTGGTGAACTGGAAAGAGCCGGAGTATCCGCAGAATTTGCTACAGATTTATGACCCACCGGTAATGTTGTATGTGCATGGGGATGCCAGCATCTTGAATTCGCCGAGTTTGAGCATTGTGGGGACGCGGCGGCCGACGCTGTATGGTTCGCAAATGGCAGAACGCATGGGGCGGGATTTGGCGTCGCGAGGATTGACGATTGTGAGTGGGCTGGCGCGAGGAATCGATGCGTTGGACATACTGGAGCGACGGCGGTTGGTGGACGAGCGATTGGCGTGATCGGGACGGGAATCGATGTGTGGTACCCGAAGGAAAACAAGAAGCTCTACGAAAAAGTGCTGGAGCGGGGAGTGATTGTGAGCGAACTGCCGATCGGGTCGCATCCGGCGCCAGAGAATTTCCCGGTGAGGAACCGGATTATTGCGGGAATGCCGCTGGGCGTGGTGATCGTGGAAGGCAAGCAATATAGCGGGTCGCTGATCACGGCGAGGCTGGCGATGGAGTTTGGACGAGAAGTTTTTGGAGTGCCGGGCAACGTTACGCAGGAAGTAAGCTTTGCGCCGAACCAATTGATTAAACAGGGAGCAAAACTGGTGACCAGCGCGGAAGATGTGATTGAAGAGCTGCCAACTCCGCTGCAGGCGGCTTTGGTGCAGGCGGAAGTGGTGGAATCGGCGCAGCGGGATTTGCCGTTGGAGGAAGGGCTAAACCCAACAGCGAAAAAGCTTTACGAGCGGTTGAGCGCGGAAGAATCGCGGCACATCGACGACCTGGTGGAAACGAGCGGCTTGAACTCTAGCGATGTTCTGGCTACGCTCTTTGACTTGGAGATGCGCGGGATTGTCCGGCAATTGCCGGGAAAACAGTTCAGCAAGGTATTATTGTAAAGAACGGACTTAGCGCGGCAGGTGCAAACAAAATGCACCCGGATGCCGACCGGGAGCATCTGGGACAGACGAGAGGGAACGAGCAGGAAGCTATATAAAGGTAGCGAGAAGGACACCACCCCCGCCCTGCGGACTCTTCCTGGGGAAGAATCCGGGTTACAAAGGACAACATGGCACGTTCACTAGTTATCGTCGAGTCGCCGGCGAAGGCGAAGACGATTAATAAATATCTCGGGAAGAATTACACCGTGAAGGCTTCGATTGGGCACGTCATGGATTTGCCGACGAAGACGATCGGGATTCGTTTGCCCGAAGAAGAAGAAAAACCTAAGAAGAAAAAAGGCAAGAAAGGCGCGAAGGCAGCAGCGCCGAAGCCACCACGCAAGCCAGTGACGCTGGACGATCCAAGAATTTTCGAGCCCACGCTGCAGGTAATTCCGGGCAAAGGCAAAGTCATAAACGATTTGAGAAAGTCGGCGAGTACGGCCGATGCGGTATACCTGGCGGGCGACCCGGACCGCGAAGGAGAAGCGATCTCCGCGCACCTGGCGATGGTTTTGTCGAAGCCGGCGAAGTTTTTGATTCCGGAAGATGACGAACCGAAGAGCAAGAAGAACGGGGCCAAACCGGATGGCGCGGAAGCTGAGGCTAGTGGGAAAGACGCGGCCAAGGGGAAGAAGGGCAAAAAGGAAAAACCGAAGGACCAGATCGATATCGAGCCGATCGATCCCAAGAAAATTTTCCGGGTGACGTTCAACGAAATTACGCCAAAGGCGATTCGTGCGGCGTTTGAGAAGCCGCGACAGGTGGATGGGGACCTGGTGGATGCGCAGCAGGCGCGCCGGGTGCTGGATCGCATCGTGGGCTATAAGATTTCGCCGCTGCTGTGGGACAAAGTGCGGCGCGGATTGAGCGCGGGACGTGTGCAGACAGTGGCACTGCGATTGATCGTGGAGCGCGAGCAGGAGATTCGCGCGTTTGTGCCGGTGGAGTATTGGACGATCCACGCGATGCTGGATGCCGGAGAACCGCCGTTATTTGAAGCACGACTGACGAAGAAGAAGGGCGAAGACATCGAGGTCAATAATCAGGAAGCTGCGGATGCGATTGTAGCCGCGGTGAGCAAAGTGAGATGGCAAGTAGCCAGCGTGCAACTGAAGGAAAAGCGCCGGAACGCGCCGCCGCCATTCACCACATCGAAGCTGCAACAGGCCGCGTATAACCGACTGCGGTTTACGGCGAAGCGCACCATGGGGCTGGCACAGAGATTGTATGAAGGCGTGGAACTGGGCGAAGAGGGTTCGGTGGCGCTGATCACGTATATGCGCACGGATTCGGTGCAGGTTTCCAACGACGCGCTGGAGCAGGTGCGGGAATTCATTCCGCAACAGTTTGGATCGAATTATCTTCCAGAGAAACCAAACTTCTACAAGTCGAAGAAAGATGCGCAGGGCGCGCACGAAGCGGTGCGGCCAACGGATGTGGCGCGCAAGCCAGAAGATGTGCGGAAGTATCTGGAAGACGACGTTTTCAAGCTGTATCAATTGATCTGGCAGAGGTTTGTGGCATCGCAGATGTTGCCGGCGGTGTATGACCAGACAACAATTGATATTGAAGCGGGCGATTACATGTTTCGGACTAACGGATCGATATTGAAGTTTGACGGCTATTTGAAGGTTTACCAGATTCCGACGGTGGCCACGGACCGCGAGGACGATGAGAAGGATGATGACGGCGAAGGCAAGGCACTACCACGGGTGACCGAGGGCCAATTGTTGAAGCTGGAGTCGATTAGGCCGGAGCAGCACTTCACGGAGCCGCCGCCACGCTATACGGAAGCGACGCTGGTGAAGGTGTTGGAAGAGGACGGAATCGGACGGCCGTCGACGTACGCTTCGATTATTTCCACGATCGTGGAGCGAGAGTACGTGAAGAAAGATCAGGGACGATTCACGCCAACGATGTTGGGCGAGCGGGTGTGTGTGCTGCTGATCAAGAGCTTTGAAGATGTGTTTGACGTGAAGTTCACGGCGCGACTGGAAGAGGAATTGGACGAGATTGAAGAAGGCAAGCTGCCGTGGCGAGAATCGGTACGGGAATTCTGGGAAAAATTCATTGTGGACCTGGATAAGGCCGGCGATGAGATGGTGTCGTATAAAGCGGGGATTCCGACCGGCAAGAAATGCGAGAAGTGCGGGGAAGGCGAACTACTGGAGCGCATCAGCCGGCACGGATTCTTCTTGGGATGTTCGCGCTATCCGGATTGCGATTTTATTCAAGACATGTCGGAAGAATTGCCAGAAGACGCTGAGAATAAGACGGAATATTGTGAAAATTGTGGAAAAGAGATGGCCATCAAGCGCGGGCGATTTGGAACTTTCCTGGCGTGCACCGGCTATCCCGATTGCAAGACCACGCGGCGCATGGTGCAAGGCACGAGAATTGCGCTGCAGCCCGACGAGCCATTGGATGAGAAGTGCCCGCTGGACGGAAATGGCCTGGTGAAGAAGCACGGACGATTCGGCACGTTCATCGGCTGCACGGGATATCCGAAGTGCAAGTACACGCGGCCGATTACGATGGGCATCAAGTGCCCGAAGTGCGTGGAAGGCGAATTTGTGAAGCGCGGAAGCATGGGCAAGGGCGGACGCGGAAGATTTCGCGTGTTTTACGGATGCTCGCGGTATCCGGATTGTGATTTCACGACGCCGTTTATGCCTATCCCGGAACCGTGCCCGAAGTGCGGGGCGCCGTTCATTGTGGAGAAGAAAACCAAGATTGGGACGGTGCATGCGTGCCTGAAGGAAGGGTGCGATTGGGAGAAGCTGGCGCCGGAAGAGAAACCGGCAGCACCACAACAAGAA
>JBAVNY010000445.1:0-9686 GCA_049691535.1 Candidatus Acidiferrum sp. | reverse complement strand
CGGCTGGATGGATAGGTTTGAAGTGGTGCGCCCGGGGGGACTCGAACTCCCGACCTTCTGGTTCGTAGCCAGACGCTCTATCCAACTGAGCTACGGGCGCACTGTGTGAGAAGAAATATTAACATAGCGGAGGTTTGTGCTGCCAGTGAGCTGGGGAGAAGGCAGAAAGAAAGAGCGAGGAAGAAAGAGGGATTTCTCGGGTTGCTCGGAATGACGGGGCGAGTGCATGGAGCGTGTGGTGCGGGCGGCTAATCGGTGGCGACGGTTGGTGGGGATTAGGTGCGGAGGAAGCTTTTGCCGTGATGTTCTGCTCCGCGCCAGAGCAGAATGGCTAGCATCAGGATCGTGATGATTTCGAAACTGGCCAGCGCCCAGCCGTAGCCGAAGCGTTCGCGCAGCGCAAACTGAACCGTGTTGGTGGGCGAGGCGAGCAGAATTCCCAACTGATAGGCGAGACCGGGCATCAGGCCGCGCGCGGAGTCGGCAGCGAGTTCGTTGAGATGGACGGGAATCACGCCCCACGCGCCTTGCACGCCCATCTGCATCAGGAACGGCGCGAGCATGACGGCGAGAAGTCCTCCGCCAAACGCCCAGAACGGAATAACCAGCAGGCATAATCCAAGCGCGGCGAGCATGCCTTTGCGGCGTCCGGCTTTTTGCGAAAAGGCGCCAAATAAAATCGCGCCAACAATCGCTCCGCAATTGTAGAGGATGGCGACGTTGGCGACGTGGTCCGCGGTGAAGTGATGCACTTCTTTCAGAAAATCGGGATAAAGATCCTGGGTGCCGTGCGAGAGAAACATCATGAAGGTCATGAGCACGACGAGATAGAGGAAGCGCTTCCAGGTGGCGGCGACGACGCGCAACACGTCGAACACGCTGGCGGCGCGATGCTGTTGCCACGCTTCGGATTCGGGAACCTTGGTGCGAATGTACAGCGCCAGTAACGCGGGCAGCGCGCCGAGCCAGAACATGGGGCGCCAACCCCAAGCAGGAAGCACGAAACGCGCGGCTACCGCGGCAAGCAAATAGCCAGTGGAATAGCCGCTCTGCAGAATGCCGCTGAGAATGCCGCGCCACCGTGGAGGAGCAGCTTCCATGGCTAACGATGCGCCTACGCCCCATTCGCCGCCCATACCGATACCGAAGAGGGCGCGGAGAATTAAGAAGGCGGTGTAGTTGGGAGCGAAACCGCAGAGCAACTCGATGATGGAAAAATAGATGACGTTGGCCATCAAAGGAATGCGGCGTCCAAAACGGTCGGAAAGCAAGCCGAAGATGACCGCGCCAACGGGACGCAACGCGAGTGTGGCAAAAGTGGTGGCGATGATAGCTTTTTTAGGGACGTTGAATTGGTGGGCTAGTGTGTCGTACAAAAAAACGATGACAAAGAAGTCGAAAGCGTCGAGCGTCCAGCCCAGGAAGCCGGCGAGAACGGCGTGTTGTGCGCCTGATTTGGTGGGGAGCGTGGACATCAATCGGGGAGATGCGTGGCGAGTCGAATGGTCATCGGTGGTTACCATGCCACAGGCGGTGGAGAGAAGCCAGCGGGGAGTGCGGCGCGCGCAAACAGTCGGATGATTGTTGAGGTCCGATTACCAGCGGCTAAAGCCGCTCACGAGTCCGTCGATTTCGGCACGGCTGAAGCCGTGCCCTGACGAAGAGTGAACTGACAAGGACGAGGTCGCGGCGAGATAGACCTTTAGGAGAATTAGGCAAAAGACATAAAGCCGCGACGCAGAGCATACCGGCGATTGGTAACAAGATGGTGCGGGTTTACGCCTTGGCACCTTCGAAGTGCTCTTCGATTTCTTCCAGTGTTTTGCCCTTGGTTTCGGGAAGAAAGAAGGCGGCGGTGGCGAAGTAAATTACGGTGCACGCGGCGAATGCAAAGAACATGGTGCCATAGCCGTGCTTGCCGACGGTGGGTAGAAAAATCGCGGCAATCGTTGTGGAGAAGGCCTGGTTAATGAGCAGAGCGATGCTCATGCCGTTGGAACGAATGCGCGTGGGCATTAATTCGGAGAGCGCGAGCCAGACGCAGACGCCGGGACCAATGGCAAAAAACGCGACGAAAACGTATAGGCTGATGGCGACCAGCCAGCCGTTTCTCACACTGGGCATGGGTGTGATCAGGGCATTTTCAATTTTCAAAGGTGCGGTACGGGCTACGTCGAGGTTTCCTAAGGGATTGGAGAAAAAGGCGACCACTCGATTGGCGGGCACGCAACTGTCGCGAGTGATTTCGATGGGCTTCGCCGCGAGGTCGTCGGAACGAGCGACCCTGGTAGCAGCGCGAAAATCGCCGTAAGAATAAATCACGCTTAGAGAAGTGACTCGGCCGGTAATCGCTTTTCCGGCGTCACCAGCAGTGGCCAGCAACGCATCGGCGCTCGCCGGGTTGTAGGGCAGCACTACTTTCTGATCGGGAGCGACCATCTGCTGCACGGCATCGCGGGCATCGACGCGCAATTTTTCGGTCGTGCGGAAAAGCATGCCGGTCCAAATCAAGGACACGATGATTCCCGCGCTACCGACGGACAGCAGAAATTTGCGGCCTTTGCGATCGACGAGGAGAACAGCACCGATGGTCGTCACGAAATTGACCAGAGTGAAGATGACGTAGCCCCAGTGTGCCTGCAGATCGGAAAGGCCGCTCTGGATAAGGATGTTGGTGTTGTAGCCGATGATGGAATTAATGCCGGTAGTCTGATTGCAGGCCAGAATGACGCAGGCGAGGATAAAGGGAATCACATATTTGCGTTTTAAAAGTGATTCTTTGACCCCGGTGCCAGTGGAGGTCTTTGCTTTTTCGGCGGTAGCGCTCTCTTCCATCTCGTGCAATTCGGAGTTGGCTTGATCGTTGGGGCGAGAACGGAGTAGCGCGGCGAGGGCCGCTTCCCTTTTGCCTTTGCGGAAAAGCCAGCGTGGGGATTCCGCTACAATGAAGCTGCCGACTACGAACAAGATTCCCGGCGGCAGTGACACCCAGAAAATACTGCGCCAAGCGTGGTCTTTGAATGTGAAGAGGCGTGCGGGATCGGCGAGTTTGGCGACCTCTTCGACCCGCAAACTGAAATAGATGCCGACGAAGGCAGCGCAGACGATACCGAGAGTGAGGAGCCACTGAAAGACACCCGTGCCCTTACCGCGATTGCTGGCGGACAAGCATTCTGCAAGATAGAGAGGAACGACCACACCGATCAGCCCCCCGCTGACGCCTTGCAACAAGCGGCCAAAAACGAGGGACCCGTAGCCTTGCGATGCTGCGATGAGGGGGATGCTGACGACAAACAAGACACCGCTCAGAATCATGAGTGGTTTGCGGCCCATCCAATCGGCGAGGAGTCCGGCGAAAAGCGTGGAGATAACGCTACCGAGAAGGACGGCGGCAACGACGATGGAGAGTTGTCCCGCGGTGAGGCGCGATGTGGCTTCGAGATAAGGAAGAGCGCTGGCGATGATGCCAACGTCCACGCCGTACAGCAGACCACCGAGACCGGTGACGAGCAGGAGAAAACGGTTGTAACCGGCTTTGCTGTCGGTCGTGATTGCGGAGCCTTCGCCTGCGGTGGCAGGTGTCATGAGTGTGGCCTCAATTCCCTTTTAACAAAATCATGGCTCGATGGGTGCGCGTGCACCGCTACCGGGAAATGTGTTGGGGACCAATTTTCCGTCGTGCACAACGGCTACACCGTTTACGAAAACGAACGCGAAGCCGGTGCTAAGTTCCGTGGGCTTCTGATAGGTGGAGCGATCGCGGACCGTGGCCGGATCGAAGATGGTGATGTCGGCGTCGGCGCCTGCGCGGATGCGGCCTTTGTTTCGGAACATGGGTGCGCGGGCTTCGAGGCGCTGCGCGGGCATGATGGTCATCTTGCGCAGGGCAGTCATCAGGTCGATGGCGTGCTGCTCGCGAACATAGTCTCCCAAAACTTTTGCGTAGGTGCCGGAGGTGCGCGGATGCCCTTTGCCATTTTCCAGGCGGCCGTCGCTGGCAATCATAGTGAGCGGGCTTACAACCGCGATGCGTACATTTTCTTCCGTATTGGAAGGGAGGATGACCATGCCGCCGGTTTTGCGATGCTCGAGGAAGGTGGCTTTGGTGAGGTATTCCCCGGTGGCGGGCCAGAGCAGCGAAGCGTAGTAAGTGTCTGGCTCGTTTTCCTTATGATCGAAAATGGCGCTGCTGATGTCGGTCATGCCGCGCGAGTAGGGGTAACATTCGGTGGTCACATTCATGCCGCGATGCTGCGCTTCCTGGATCATCTGAAGTTCGTGAGCTACGTTGGGACCGCCGGTGCTTTGAATATGGACAACGTGTAGAGGAGCACCGGTCACGGCGGCGGCGGCCATCACTTCTTCGAAACCGCTGATATCGCCCTCTTTGTCGGAGGGCAGCGCGCGGATGTGTACGTGACAGGAAGCGTGATGGCTCGCGGCGACGCGGAAGACTTCGATAATTTCCCAATTTGTGGCGGCAAAGGTGTAGGCGGGACCTACGCCAACTCCTAACGCGCCGCGCTTCAGGCCGAGGTCGAGTTTCTGTTTCATCTCTTCAATTTCGGCGGGCGTTGCGATGCGGTGCGCTGCGTCTCCGCTAGGCAAAAACGTGGAGGGATCGTGCATGACAGCCATGCGCACGGGAATGTGTCCAACGCTGGCACCGAAGTTGATGCGCGCTTTCCCTTCGCGTGCGGCGTACCAGGCGTCCACATCGGCGGTGCCCACTTCCATTTCGAGCGCCGTGGTGACGCCGTCGGCGGCTTTCACGTCGTAGTTTTCGGCGTCTTGGCCGTGCTGGTGGAGATCAATGAAGCCGGGAGCGACGACGAGGCCTTTAGCATCGACGATTTCGCTGCCGTGCAATCGCTTTTCGGAGATTTCGGCGATTTTGCCGTTGCGGATGGCGACGTTGCGCACCGCGTCGAGACCGGATTCGGGATCCATGACGCGGCCGTTGAGAATGACCAGGTCGAAGGGCTTTTGTTCGCCAGTTGCAGGTGAGGAAGAGAACCAAAGGAGAACTGCGGCTGCGAGCAGGACGGACGCGTACAGGCTGAATTTTCGTTTCGTTGGATGAATGGGCATGCCCCGTGGATTCGCCGCTCAGTTTTACTGCGTTCGGGTGGGAAGTCAAGGTTTTGTAAACCGATTCAAATACGGGGAATGGTAGGCGTAGGGCGAGATCGAGGCTAGTAGAAAGCGAAGAGGGATTCCTCCCTAGGTTCGGAATGACGGATCGCCACTTGATCGTAAGGGCGTCAAAGAAAAACCCCGGCTCGTTGGGGGTGTCCGAGCCGGGGTGGGGGAACTACGGAGGGGGGCCGTAGGAAATCAAACTTGTTTAGGCATGCACCGGAACGCTAGTCGCGTGCACGCAGATTTTTTGCAGTTCTTCGTAGGTGAAATAGATGTCCACTTCGCTGCCCGCCTTTTCGACATGGCCAATTCCAGTTTCATGAGAGATGCGGCCAATTTCGTCGACGGGCATACCTAGAAGAAAGGCGGCCCGAGCTTGCGTAACGTATTTAGGAACTTTCTGATTATTGTTCATGGTGTTCTCCCTCACGCCGGCATCAAAGCCATGCCGTCTTCTTCCACGCCCAAAATCATCGTCTTGTAGATATCGACGTCCCAGCCTTCTCCAATCCGCATCCGAACCGTGTCTCCACTTTCTTTCAAAAGCTTGCCGCGCAAAGGCACTTTAATGTCGCCCAGCGCCACCTGCAGAACCACCGCATGTCCTAACCACGCGTTGAATCCCGGTTCCATCGAGCCCCCTCAGCCTTGGTCGTCCTGACCACTTCGTCTCGCTAAGTAGAATCGCGTTTAGGGGTGCGGCCGACAATGGTACAGCGAGGGTACTTGACTAGTATTTCGGTACTGCCGGCCCGCAGAAGCGCTTATTTGGCTCGATTTAGCGGCGGGTACTTTCGTACTGACACAGCGGAACGCCTGACCCATCGCGCTGCTGCACAACGAATTGCGATCCTTTCCCTCGTGACACTGCATCGCATACCGATACATTCGTTTGACCGCGAACGCCTGCATCAAGGAATAGGCCTGGCGTTGGGTGGCGGCTTCGCGCGCGGCTACGCCCATCTTGGTGTGCTGCGGGTATTCGAAGAAGAGTCCATCCCAATTTCGTGCATCGCGGGCAGCAGCATCGGAAGCATCATCGGGGCGGCGTATGCGAGCGGCGCTTCGCTTCAACGGATTATTGCGAAGTGCCGGGAAGTCCGGTTTCGAGATTTTGCGCGCTGGCGAGTATCGCGTTTCGGACTGGCCAGTAATGACCGGCTGGGCGCGTTGGTGCAAAGCGTATTCGACTCAAAACAGTTTGAGAATTTGCTGGTGCCGACGGCGATTGTGGCCACGGATTTGAGCAGCGGCGAGCCAGTCATCTTCCGGGAAGGAAGCCTGACCGACGCCATTCGTGCGAGCTGCGCATTCCCAGGCTTGTTCGAACCGGTACAACTGGGCACACGGTATCTGGCCGACGGGGCGCTGGTGGCTCCGGTGCCCACACGCGCGGCTCGCGAATTGGGTGCGGAACTGGTAGTGGGCGTTTCGGTCGGCCTGCATGACGGGGACCGGGGCGCGCCGACTAATATATTTCAGGTGGTAAGCCGCGCAGTGAGCGCCGCGCAGAAGAATCAACTGGAAGCATGGGAGCGGCACGCAAATCTGGTGCTGCGTCCTGAAGTGCCATCGCTCAAGTGGGACGATTTTGACCGCATCGATGAGGCCATGGAAGCAGGAGCGGCTGCCGCGCGCAATGCCCTGCCGCAAATTCGCAAACTCCTGATGCTGCACGACGCACCGAGCCGCGAGTTTGGCGGCCAGGGCGAGATCTTGATCGCGGAGGCGCTGCGATGATTCGGCTAGGCTTGTGGCTCCCGTCGGTAAGTGCGGCCATTGTGTTGTGGTATGAGTGTGCAGAGAATCCGATGGTTTTCTGCTACCGTATTGGTTGGGGCAGTTTCGCGATGTTGCGTTCGCTCAGGTTGGCCCCGATCCCCAATTCGGCGAGGACTGAGACCGCTTGCTGCAATCCATCCTTCATTTTCTCCGCTCGCTCTACAGTGCTGACGGACTTCGAGAACTAGTCACCTGGTTTGGACCCATTCGCATCTGCCTGGTCATCTGCACCATCATCTTCGTGGAAACTGGCCTGTTCGTCGGGTTTTTTCTGCCGGGCGACTCGCTGCTGGTGACTGCGGGAATCTTCGCGGGGCAGAACGTGATTCCCCTGCGATACTTACTTCTACCAGGGATCCTGTGCGCCGTCGTTGGTGACCAGCTAGGCTACTGGATTGGTCGGTCGGCTGGGCCGGCTCTCTACAAACGCGAAGACTCGTTCTTTTTTCGGCACAGTCATTTGCAACGGGCGCACGATTTTTACGAGAAGTATGGCGGCCGGGCGGTGATTCTGGCGCGGTTCATTCCCATCGTGCGGACATTTTGTCCTCCGGTGGCTGGAGCGGCGCAGATGCGCTACTCGACTTATCTTACCTATGACATTTTCGGCGGCACATTGTGGATCGGCAGCATGCTGCTGGGCGGCTACCTGGCTGGATCGCGGATTCCCAACATCGGCAAATATCTGCACTACATCATCGGGACGATTATCCTGCTGTCGATTTTGCCGCCGATCATCGGGATCCTGCGTTCGCGGGGCGCTAGCCCGGAAAAACCGGCAGGAACGATAGTTCCGGAGGCAGAAGGCAAGTGAGTCGCACGGGGAAGATTCGCGCCATCATTTTCGACATAGGTCGGGTCATCATCCAGCTGGACCTGCGGCGCGTGCAGGTGGGGCTTTCGAAGGGCTTGCCGCTCTCGCCCGAGGAGCTTTGGTCAGCGGTGGAGAAAGATCCCCGGTGGAACGATTGGCAAGAAGGGCGGATGTCGGCGCGCGACTGGCACCAAAACCTGTCGAACCGTCTGGGCATCCCGTTGACCTTCGAACAATTCACCACGGTGTGGAACAGCACGCTGGACCCGGAGCCGATACTGAGCAGCGAGCTGTTTGAAGCGCTGGCCAAAAAGTATTGTGTGGCGCTGCTTTCGAACACCGACAAGATCCACGTGGCGCATATTGAAGCAAGCTACGACTTCGTGCGGCACTTCCCGCAGGCTCGGCGGATTTACTCCTGCTCGATAGGCGTCAGCAAACCCGATCCGCTGATTTACAGGGAAGCGCTGCGGGCCTGCAAGGTGAAGGCAGGCGAGGCGGTGTACATTGACGACATCGCCGCGAACGTGGACGCAGCCCGACAATTGGGGCTGGCCGGCATCCAATTCCACTCTCCCACCCAACTACTGCAGGATCTTGGCACTATGGGCGTGGAGATACCAATTTCTGTCACCAAGTAGGAATTCATCGGTCTGAGCGTAAAGATTGCTAGAACTAGTACCGGCTGTCTTTTCGACCAGTTCTGGTAACTGTCCTTTCGACAAGGACTTGCCGCCTACAGGGTTTGGTGGAGCCACGGCATCTTTCTTGCACATCTCCCTAGCAGAGTTTAGGCTAAGGCGGCCCGCAGTGCCGCCATTTAATTAGGTAGAGACCCTACGGGGTGAGGAGAAGATATTCACTATGTCTGAGCAATATAACGTTGTGGAATCCAAGGGTAGCCCGTCTTGGCATCTGCCCGCGATCATTGTGCTCGGTTTACTGGCGCTGGCGGGCCTTGGGTTTGCCTGGAGCAATTCGACCAAGTTGGATGCAAGCAACAAGGCAGTAGCGGACCAAGTTAAGGCCGTGCAACAGTCGGTGCAGTCTGATGTGACATCTCTGAAGGATCAGATTGCAGTCGACGAAAAGGCCAACACGGAACTACGCGGCGACCTGAAAGTCGTCACCGACAAGCTGAAAATTACCCAAGGTCAACTGAAGAAGGCGCGTCAGGAAGCCGTCGAACAGAACACCGAGACGACTCAGAAGCTGACCGCATTGGACACTTCGGTCCACACCGAACTGGCCACCAAGGCGACTTCGGATGACGTGAAGACCGTGGACACCAAGGTTACGCAAGTAAGCACCGATTTGGGCAAGACACAGTCTGACCTGAGCATGGCGCGCAGCGAACTAGGAACCTTGATTGCCCGTAACCATGACGAAATCGACGTGCTCCGCCGCATGGGAGAGCGCGATTACGTGGAATTCACGGTCACCGGAAAGAATCAGCCTCAGAAAGTCGGTAACGTGACCGTAGAACTCAAGGGCGTAAACGAAAAGCGCAGCCGCGTGAACGTGGTGTACACGGTGGAAGACAAGCGCTACGAAGAAAAGAACCGCAACGTCAATCAGCCGATCTTCTTCTATCTGTCTGGCACACACATGCCGGAAGAGATCGTGATCAATAAGATTGGCAAGAACACCATCAGCGGCTACCTGAGCGTACCGAAGACCAATGCTCAGCCGAGCGCGGCCGCTGCTGCCAAGTCTGGCAAGTAAGTTCACCACCTGACCATAACGAGGCGGGCAGATTTATCTGCCCGCCTCTCGCGTTTGGCTATCCTGAGGCGTAGAGAACAGCGGATTGCAGGTTGTTTTGAATTAAGAGTGGCTTTGTTGCACGGCGATCGAGTGCAGCGAAGCCATTTTTATTTTCCAGGCTCAAGGCAGAGGCCCACAGGTCGGCGCGCAGCAGGGATATGGCTTGGGACGTGGTGATGCG
>JBAVNY010000444.1:0-1730 GCA_049691535.1 Candidatus Acidiferrum sp. | reverse complement strand
GATTTAGTCCCAGCGGGGTCTCCGCGTACCGCACCTCTCGCAGCAGAAGGCCGGACTGCTGATCGAAATACAGACGAGTGGGAGGTTGCCCCTCCCGTGTGCCTGCCATTACATAAGTTGACTTATCGCCAATCTTCTCTTCGCCCGTTACCTTCAATTCCTTGAATACGCGGTTGGCATCAGCTGGAAACTGCAGATCCGCGTCAAGCGCCGCGGCAGCGGCGTCAGCCGAGGACATATCCCGCACCGGGCGGCCGGGCGTACTGGACCAGCCTTGTTGGTTGTTGTAAATGGTCGCACTATCCCCATTCGGCAGATGGGTGACGATTGCATTTTGATTGGGACTCTTATCGAAAATCTGCACCGGGAACTGGCGGGGGCCGAGTGAGACTTTGCCGCTGGCGATGCGGCTAGTTACTTTATTAATCGCATCCATCCCGCCGACCGCCTGCACGTATCTGTTCAGAATCTGGTCGACGCTCGGCAGGTTAGCGGGAGGCATATCCTCGTCGATGCCCTGCGGGAACGGCAGAGTTGCGTCAGCGCTGATAGCAGGAATCGACACCGGGTTAGGAGAACCCCGGTGACAGGTGTTGCAGGTAACTTCGCGGTGACTGTCAAAGTTCTCCTGATTGATGATGATCATCATCTGCATCATCTTTCGGGCCATCTGTTTTGGCTTCTTGTCGTCCTTTTCAAACGCTCCTGACATATGGCAAAAATCGCACTGAACGCCGAGACTCGAAGTAATAAATTGCATCGCCGGGATTAGCTGATCCGATGGAATCCCTTTCAATACCTGAATGTTTTTGTAGACCTGTTCAGTTGTTTTGGAAGCCGAGGGGGTGGGCGGTTGCGCTCCCGATTGCGCTTTGAGCGAAGCCGCTGCCCACATCAGAAGGGCCCCAACCAGTCCAGTCGCAATAAGAGCTGCGTACTTCGGTTTGAGCGGCGACCTAAAAAGCATCCGGATCATGCCCGGTATTCTACACAACTCCAAAAATGCACCACTTAAGCTTCGCTTTTGGCGGAGTGGTTGTCCGTCCACCACAGGGAAGATGATAGATGCCTATAATGCACATCACGGCGAGAAACAGACATTCGGAGGTTCGTCGAATGAGTTGGCGCTTCACAACTCTCATTACTGCAGTCGCCTGCGTACTTTTAGGGAATAGTACCCCGCTTCCGGCGCAGGATGTCGAGAAACATCCGGAGTGGCCAGCCAAAGGAACTCTCTTTGTCGGCACCTGCTACCAGCCGGTCGATCGGTCGCCTGAGCAAATACGTAGTGACGTTGCGCTCATGAAGGCAGCTGGTTTCAAGCTGGTGCGGGTCGGTGATTTATCGTGGGACTGGTTTGAGCCGTCCGACGGACAATTTGATTTTACTCATTCCGACCAAGTGGTCGACGAGCTGAATCGGGTTGGGATCAAGGTTCTTCTCGACATTGGCGGACTTCCGGCACCCATCTGGCTTCACCACGAACACCCTTCGATAAACATAGTGAATCAGAACGGTGAGGTTCTGCAACCTGCGGAACGTTACATGGAAGACATTAGCGATCCGATTTACCGTCACTACGCGAGGCGTTTTGCGGGCGCATTGACGAAGCACTATGCGAACAATCCGGCAATTGTCGCCATCGGTTACGACAACGAAATCGGCGACGGATTTATGTCCTACTCAACTGGAGACCGGCAGCGCTTCGAAGACTGGCTCAGGGCAAAATA
>JBAVNY010000443.1:0-2037 GCA_049691535.1 Candidatus Acidiferrum sp. | reverse complement strand
CATAGGTAGTACTCAGCGCGGTTTGGCCCCAGTACACGGTGCAATGGCTAACGAAATTGAAGCCATTCACGGTAAGTCTGAACGTGTCGCCTCCGGGAACAACAGACGCAGGCGAAAGACTGTTGATGTACGGAACAACGGGCCGCGGATCCGCTTGCACATTGATGCAGAAAAACGACAGGGCAAACACTGTCGTAAGGAACAGTGGCGCAGTTCTTGCCTTAATTTCGCATCGATACGAATTCATGGTCTCACCTTTTATAAGCTCCACAAGCAAACTTGCGCATAGCAGCGCATACCAAGGGTTTGGCAATTGCGGGACCACTTCAACGACTTTGGAATCAGGAGATTAGCGAAGTACAGATTGAAACAGCGTCCGGGGATCGCACGGCCGTCCAGAAACTGGACAAGCGCTCATATAGGCAGAATTTCGAAAGCGAACGGAAGAGTTGCGAATTCGAGATAGTACATTTTGACACCAAGGGATTTGGGCGGCAGCAGCGTGCAGTTTTGTTACGTGGTTCCGGCGATTCGTTCGCGCACAGATTGGGCGGTCGCAAATAGTAAATTACGATGCACACTCAAATGTTGCAAAGTGTGACCCGATCCCGCCCCGTCGACTTTGATACATAGAGGCTCTTATCGGCCTTCTCCAATAATTCTTCGACGGTATCCCCATGGTCGGGAAATCCGGCGACTCCAATCGACAATGTCAGCGGATCGAGACGCTTCCCTTGATGCACCAATTCCAGTTCTTTGGCGGCAACCCGCAGCGCCTCGGCCCGATTCATCGCATCTTCTGTGGACGCTTCGGGCAGCACGATTGCGAACTCCTCGCCTCCGTAACGGTAAATCAAGTCGTGCGAACGAAAATGCATTCGAAATACATCGGCAATTGACTGCAGAACTTTGTCGCCAGCTTCATGTCCAAAGACGTCGTTGAAGCGCTTGAAACGGTCCAGGTCGACAAAAATAACAGCCAAGGAACGGTGCTTCCGTTTCGCTCGTTGCAATTCTCTGTCAAACGATTCCTGCATGTAGCGGCGGTTGAATAATCCGGTCAGCGGATCACGTATGGACTGCTCACGAAGTTTTTCGCGGAGCCGCAAGTTTGCCAGCGACATGGCAATCTCGCTGGCCACAGTCAGCGCAAGACGCTTCTGTGAGTCTTCGGACCTTTGCTTGTCTTCGGCGTCCCGAGTTTCATCAGCTGGACCAAATTTCAGGTACAGAACCCCCAGAGCCTCGCCTTGCGCCAATATCGGCACACATAGATGATTTGCGGGCGTCGACCGATCCACGTGGGCGCAAACGATGCTCCGCCCCGGACACTCGCTCCAATGCGGCTGGCCTAGTCGAAGCGACCAGCATTCGTTGGGGGAGACAATCTGCTCCCCGATCGCACTACTTCCCCAGGTTGATACCATTTCTAACGACTGTTTCGCGTTGTCGCGAATAAATAAGGCGCCGCCGATGGCGGACTGAAAAAGATCGCGCGCAGATGTTCCAACGATCGCGTAAGCCTCTTCTGTGTTTTCGGCGCACTGCAGCAAGCCACCCATTTCATTGAGAATGGTCATCTGCATGGTGCGCAGCTGCAATTGCCCGATCCAATGATTCATTTCATCCTCATGCTTCCTAGCAGCAACGGATGCTTTAATTTGATCCGAAATATCTTTATAAATGACGTAGCCACTTTGAACTTGCCCCTCCTGCACCAGCGGTATTATGTGAATCTCCACATCTATTAGTTGGCCATCTTTCCGCACTCGTCGGCCAATTTTGTGGACTGGCTGGCCCGCGCTCACCTGCGCAATCCATTGCTGACTCTCACCTTGCCTCTCCTTGGGAACAACCAATTCTTGCAGGTCTTTTCCAATAATCTCCGAAGGGTTATAAAGAAATAAATCCGAGAATGCTTTGTTGCAAAGCTGAACTTTTCCAGTGCGACCTTGCACCACAATTCCAAACGGCGTATGGGCAATCATGGAATTAAGAAAAACCGTTCGCTCGCTCAAGTCCTTGGCGATTCTGAAC
>JBAVNY010000442.1:0-23836 GCA_049691535.1 Candidatus Acidiferrum sp. | reverse complement strand
CTCGGCGATGACTTCGATCGGCCCAACAATATTGGCATTGAAGTTTGGCAATTCTTTAGCGGGAATCCAATATTCCTTATGGATAACACTACCAACGGTGTGGACTTCGAACTGAGAAAGATAATCCGAATTCACGTGAAATCGCGTAACGAATCCCGCCTGGTGTTTGGATCTTTGGCGTTCCAGTCGCGAGCAATCTGGCCCGCGTATTCTTCGCTGAGCACAGGGTAGAAGATTGGCTGTTCAGGAAGCCGAGGCGGAAACGCACAACAATTGGTATCGCGGATTAGCTTCATTTCGGCTGGTCCGACAGGTCTGTAGAGAATCACTGTTTCCTGCTGTGTAGGCATGAATTGCTTTTTATAGCACGGATGTCAGGCGGGGAGTTCGATGTACGAGGAGTAAGTGTGGGGCTCGGGGGCGGGTTCGCCTTCTTCGCGGAGTTCCTGAAGTCGGAAGGAAATGGCGCGTCGGAGATTGTTTTCGACTTCGCGGCGAGAGGAACCGGTGGAGACGCAGGTGGGGAGATCGGGTGAGTAAGCGGCGTAGCCTGTGCCGGTTTCTTCGATGACGATGAGATATTTTTTCATGGCGAGGCGCGACGCGTTTTTTGATGCTACACCAACGGAGTGCTGTTTGCTTGTGACGTGAAACCGGGTGTGAGTAACGCTGTGCCGGCTGGAAGCCGGCGCTACCAAGCGCGTTTGTCACTGTGTTGAGGACTGCGGGAGGCGGGAGAAGCGGCGGATTAGGTAGACGGTTGAGGTTAGCACCAGGATGACAAATCCGATCATGACGCACAGCATCGCGGCGGAGTCGAAATGGCCGTCGGGCAGATTGGCGTTCATGGCCTGCGAAGTGCCGTAAAGAAGGACGAAGAGAACGGCGCAGCCGAACCAACTCATATAGGCGGTGAGGAATTGAAAGGTTTCGGCGGAGCGCTCGGGCGAGAGCCAATAGGATCTGTTGGGAAGATTGATGCGGGCTCGCGATTTGGAAGCGATGATGATTGGGACGACGAAAGTAAGAAAGGCGCTGGAGAGCAGGGCGAAGGACATCAGCACGAAGAACATTTCCTTGGGAGCCCATCCGTTCGGGGTGCCATCGGCGGCAAAGTGGGAGGCCATGCGTGAGGGCAGCTCGGGGTACATGTGCATCCATTGGAGTAAGCCGAGAATGAGCAGCAGAAGATAGACGATGCGAGGAATGCGCGGGTCGCTCATAATTTTATGCTAAAGGAAGACTGCCACGAATGAGTGTGATGGGGAGTGGAGTGTGAGGAAGTGAATAACAGAAGTTTGGGTGTTGCGGATTATCCTCAGCGGCGGAAGCCGTGTCCTGACATGGTAAAGGTGGCCACCTGAAGGTGACCGCTACAGAGTGGCTCGCAGGAAGTGCTTGCGTTTCACGAACTGATTTAGGAAATTGGCAGCACCCTAGCCACAGCTCTTCTTTAAGATGTAGGAGAGCCTTGCTATGAGAAAAATACAAAGAATTGCGGCCTTAGTGATTTTGGTGCTAATCGGCGTGACGGTGTACGGCATCTGGAGAACGCAAGAAACGGAAAAACCCATCGAGCTGGCGGTGAAGAATCAGAAAAAGCCAGCAGCGGCTCCGCAAAAAAGCCTGGTCGATCAGAGCCCGTTGAAGACCGCGCAGCAGTTGGCGCAATTAGCCACCACCCACGACGAAAAGAGTTTAGCCCAAGAGGCGCTGCGGCTGGCGGACTTTGAAGTGGATTTAACGTTTGATACGGCGTTGCATGATGCGCGTTTGCATCCCCCCCCACTAAGCCCAGAAGCGAAAGAAGTGGAACAGCGGCTGCAGAAAGCAGAAAGGCTACTGAAAGCGGATCAAGACCGCGCTAAACAACTCTCCGAGCAGATAGCGAGACTTCCCGAAGCGAAACGGGAAACTCTGGAGTTGGACCTGGTGCAGGCGGAGGCGGACCTCGATCTGGACCAGGATGAAGTGGACGACGCCAAGCAGGATTTCATCGCAGCCGGCGGGGACATTACCGAAAAAATTCAGGCGATGCGGAAAGAGCACGAAGACGCGGCGCACGGCAGCGCGTCGGCTATTCCCACCGGAACGGAGCCACCGGAGCAGTTGGGACTACTGCATCGGGCTCAGCAATGGTCCAAGTTGCACCAGAAGCAGATGCAATTGTGGCAGGCAAAGTCGCAGGCCGAGTCGCTAGCGGCGGCGATTGCCGCGAAGCACAACGAATTGGACGGCAAAATTGACGCCGCGAAAGAAAGTTTGCCGGAACTGGCGCACCATTCGAAGAAAAGCAAAGCGGATGCGGTGGTTAATCGCGTGTCTGCGGCAGATAAGAGCCGGGAAGAGAGTTCGGCGCTGCTGCAGAAGACGCAGGATATTGCCGAGGATCAGAAAACGCTGGCAGCGCTGGATAAGAGGAGAGAGACGGAGACGGAACTGGCCGGTGTCTACACACAGTGGATTGACCTAGTTCGGACGGAACAGTACCGGGTATTGAACCGCGCGCTGTTCGGCATGCTGATTATTCTGGTGATCGGGATGATCGGGCTGTATTTCGGTTCGTGGATGGACACACTGATTGGGCAATTGACAATGGACCGGCGGCAGGTGCAGTCACTGCGCACCGTGACACGCGTGTCGCTGCAGTTTGTGGCGCTGCTGCTGATGCTGCTGGTGATTTTGGGACCTCCAGGACAGTTGGGAACATTTTTGGGGCTGGCAGGCGCGGGACTGACGGTGGCGCTGAAGGATTTCATCGTCGGGTTCATCGGGTGGTTTGTGTTGATGGGGAAGAATGGACTACGGCTGGGAGACTGGGTGGAAATCAATGGAGTGAGTGGCGAGGTCCAGGAGATTGGGCCATTTCATACCGTGCTGTTGGAGACAGGAAATTGGACGGACTCCGGGCACCCGACGGGGCGGCGTGTCACGTTCATGAACAGCTTCGCGGTTGAAGGGCACTTCTTTAATTTTTCGACCACGGGACAATGGCTGTGGGATGAACTGCAGGTGGTGCTGCCGACTGGGCAGGATCCTTATCCGGTGATTGACGAGATTCGGAAGAAGGTTACGGAGGCCACGACGCCGTACGCGGAGAAAGCGGAACAGGAGTGGCGCAGCGCGTCTACATCGCGGGAGATGAGTGAGTTTTCGGCGGCGCCGGCGATTAGCGTGAAGTCGGTGGTGGGCGGGATTGAAGTGTCGGTGCGATATATTACGCGGGCGAATGAGCGCTATGGATTGCGGTCCAAACTGAATCAGGATGTGGTGGAGTTGTTGGGCGGAAGGCCGGCAACGGTGGGGAGTAAGGCGTGAAGACCATGAGTGAAGATAAAGGTAAAAGCGTGAGATCCTTTGCTGCGCTCAGGATGACGCTGTCTTGTGGCGGAATGATTCTGTTTTTTGACCGGTGCGAGAAATCTTAGCGGACAAGAAGTCTACGGATGGCTGCGGGCGCGGACTTCTTCTGAGGTCAAGCCGTAGAGTGGTGGCGTAGGTACGCCGAGAATTCCCAAGTAAATATAAATTTGGCCGCGATGATGGATTTCGTGTTCCGTCATGGAGCGGAGCCATTTCCAGGTGGTCATTTCCAGGCCACCTACGTTGCAGCATTTGCGTTGCAGATCGGCGTCGGTGAGTTTGGCGAAGATTTCCATGGACTCGGTGTGGAGACGTTCCATGAGCGCGAAGATCTCGGGGAGAGTGTTGGCAAGTTCCGGGCCGTGGGTGGTGTAACGGCTGGTGTTGCCTCGGATGTTTTCGGCGAAGAGGTAGCGTTCGGCTACGGCGATGTGACGCAACAGATCGCCGAGGGTGAACTTATTGGGAGCGTACGACCAGTCAACTTTGTCGGGCGCAACGCAGCGGGCCACGCGCATGGTGCGTTCGCGGATGTTGGTGAAATATTTCAGGAAGGGTTGGATGGTGAGGATTTCCATTGCGGTGGCTCCGACGGAATCTTAGCAGAGGTCGAATCAAGGATAGGAAAAGGCAAAATCCTCACCCGTGAAAGCGACGTGTGGAGCACCCCGAGCCGGCCATCAGGCGCGGGCGGTTAGGAGTTTGCGGGCGTGGGAGGCGGTTAGGGTGGCACCGGCGTACATGGCGGCCAGTAGGAAGAAGCCGATGGCGATGCTGAAGCGTTGCGCGATCCAGCCCAGAGAAAAGCTCATGGCGAGTTGCAGCACGGTGGTGAAGATGGCGATGGCGGATTGCGTGCGACCCATGAAATGGCGAGGCACGATGGACATGAGCGCGGATTGTGCGGCGATGCCACCGAGTGCGCGGAAGAAGCCGAAGACGCCTTGGAGGATAGCGGCTCCGAGCAGAAAGCTCACGTAAGGAACGGCGACGTGGCCGATAGCGAGGCCAGCCATGGCGGCAACATAAAAGGCGAGGCGGACGCGTTCGGGTAATTGGCTGGTGATGAGTCCGCCGGTGATGGCGCCGATAGCCCAGCCCGCTTCGATGAAACCGAAACCGCGCGCACCGGAGTGCAGGATGTCGTTGGCGAGCGCGACCACGACCACGTTGCTGCTGACGATGCTGGCCATGAGCAGGGCGTGAGTGGCGCCGATGGCCAGGACGATCGGTTGCTGGCGAAGATAGCGGAATCCTTCTTTCATGTCGGCGTAGATGGCGAGAGACAAGCCGGCTTCGGCGAGTTCGGGATTTTCGCTGCGCTCCAGGGCTTGCGAGGTGGTGTCGGTGGCTTCAGAATATTCGCGCGGGAATTGTTTGTGATCGCGTGGCGAGACGTAGCCGGTGCGCAGCAGATACAGACAGTAGGCAGACACAAAATAGGTTGCGCCATCGATGCCGAGAATGCCGGCGATGCCGATGTGGTCGTAGATGAAGCCGACGAAGGTGCCGGCGAGGAGCATGCCTGACTGCACGCCGACGAGGACGGCAGCGTTGGCGCCAGTGAACTGGCTGGGCGGAATGACTTCCTGAACGAGGGCGTTCACATTGGCCCAGTACATGGCGGAGCCAGTGCCGGTGATGAGCGTCATCAGGTAGAGGTGCCAGAGTTGCAGATGGCTGCGCCAGGCGATGTAGGCGATGGCGAGGACGGCGAACCCGCGGGCTAGGTCGAGAAGCACGCCGAGGTAACGACGGTCGAGGCGATCGATGAGCACGCCGCCAAGGAAGGGCACGACGAGACCGGGAAGGGTGACGACGATGACTTGCCAGCTGACGGCCACCGTGGAATGCGTGGCGGACATGATGTACCAGCTCACGCCAATGAAGTTCATGCCGCTGCCGAAGAGGGAGACGAACATGGCGGTGAAGAAGTAGCGGAAGCCGCGCTGCGACCACAGCAGAGTCCAATCGACACGATGGGGAGCGGCGGTAACCATGGAGCCCACCATTTTACTATTGGAATGGGAATGGAAATCGTTGGTGTTGCTTAAGGTTCGAGAGAGTAGCCCTCTTAGTGCGGATGCGCCAGTCGGTGCAGCAAATCGCCAGGTTTTTGTAAGGAGTCTTAGAACTGTAGAAAACGACAACAGGATAGCCAGGGAAATATCGCTTGGTTTGGTCGACTCCTTCCCCATAACGCAAAGCTCCGTGCTGGTCCTTGAACTCATAACCTATTTTGCTATGCGCCTTTTTCCTGCCCACCATCTCCTGCGTTACGACCACACCCAGTGCAACTTCGCCAGTCATGAGCAGCTCACGGTCCAAGCAGTCTTTTCGAATCCCCGAGATTAAGGCCTGTGCAAAAGAAAAGGTGGCTAAAAGAAAGATGAGGACGCTAAAGGGCGGAGCGGACCATCCCTCCGATTGTGTGACGCGGTGCGGTACTGTAAGCGATAATCAAGAAAATGGCGGCCACAAAAAGCAAGTCGGCAACGCCGGACCACGCGACAGATAGAGCTCGCGGAAACCTCTGCGTTGAGATTTCTCGACACAGAATCTCTGTGATCTTCGATGACGGAGGAAAGAGAGTGCTCATTGACAGGAGCGTACACAGAATGGGTCTAAAATTTAGGAAAAGTGTGGCAGTGCCACTATGATTTCTGGGTGACCGCATTGCTGCGAGTTCGGGAATTGGTGGTCGAGTTGGCTACACCTGCGGGATGGGTGCGGCCGGTGAATGGGGTGTCGCTGGGGATTGGGACGGGGGAGTCGGTGGGATTGGTGGGGGAGTCGGGAAGTGGGAAAACGATGTTGTCGTTGGCGTTGATGGGATTGTTGCCACCGGGGGCGCGGGTTGGCGGGGAGATTTGGTTGGGGGCGGCGACGGGAAAGAAAGAAAAGGATAACGCAGAGACGCAGAGTACGCAAAGGGACGCGGAGAAGAGCCGGAATTTGGTGGGGCAGAGCGAGGAGGAATGGCGGGCGGTGCGGGGGCGGGAGATCGCGATGATCTTTCAGGAGCCGATGACTTCGCTGAATCCGGTGATGCGGGTTGGGGCGCAGGTGGCGGAGGCGATTCGTGCGCATGAGCCGCGCATTGCGGAGAGTGAACTGCGCGGGCGGATGTTGGCGGCGCTGGGGCAGGCGTCGGTGCCGGAGCCGGAAGTACGCGCGCGGCAGTTTCCGCACCAGCTGTCGGGAGGATTGCGGCAGCGAGTGATGATAGCGATGGCGCTGGCGGGAGGCCCGAAGGTGTTGATCGCGGACGAGCCCACGACGGCTTTGGACGTGACAGTGCAGAGACAAATTTTGGAGTTACTGGACAAATTGCGGCGCGAATTGGGACTGGGGCTGCTCTTCATCACGCATGATTTGGGCGTGGTGGCACGGATTGCGGATCGCGTGGCGGTAATGTACGCCGGGAGAATTATCGAGCAGGGGCCGACGGAACAAGTGCTGGCGGCGCCGTTGCATCCATACACGCAAGGATTGTTGGCGGCTTCACCAAAATTGGAGCGCGGGAAGTTGGTGCCGATACCGGGAACGGTGCCGCAATTGACGGCGCTGCCGCCGGGGTGCAGCTTTGCGCCGCGGTGTGCGTTCCATCGAGAGGAATGCGATGCGCGCATTCCGGAATTTCGCCCGAGCGGCGCGGAGCATGCGGCGCGGTGCGTGCTGGTATGAGTCACTTGCTGGCGGTGCGCAAACTGACGAAACGATACCGGCGCGGCGGCGGAGTGATAAGCGAGTCGCAGGGTGGCACTGACTTTACAGCGGTGGATGATGTCAGTTTCGAAGTTGCCGCCGGAGAGACATTCGCGTTGGTGGGAGAGAGCGGATGCGGGAAGACGACACTAGCGCGAATGCTGTTGCGGCTGATTGAGCCGGACGCGGGAGAGATACTTTTTCAGGAGAAAAATATTCTGGAGTTGTCCGCGGAAGGAATGCGCGCGGAGCGGCGGCAGATGCAGATGATTTTTCAGGATCCGTTTGCATCACTGAATCCGCGAATGAAAGTGGGCGAAATTGTTGGCGAGCCGCTGGCGATTCACGAAGGGAAGATCGGGAAAGCAGAACGTACCGTGCGCGTGGCGGAGGCTTTGCGGCGAGTGGGATTGGACGAGGGAGCATTACAGCGGTATCCCCACGAATTTTCCGGCGGCCAGCGGCAACGCATCGGAATCGCGCGGGCACTGATTTTGCGGCCGAAGCTGATTGTGGCGGACGAACCGGTATCGGCCCTGGACGTGTCGGTGGGCGCGCAGGTACTTTTACTGTTGCAGGAACTGCAGCGAGAATTGGGACTGACGTACATTTTTATTTCGCACAGCTTGCCGGTGGTGGCGCAACTGGCAACGCACATCGCGGTGATGCGGGTCGGCAGATTAGTAGAATGTGGCCCCGCGGAGCAGATCCTGCAGCACCCGCAAGTGGACTATACAAAGGAGTTGCTCGCAGCGGTTCCGGAGATACCGGCCTCGGCGAGTAACTGATATTTCTTTCTGGCGGCCAACGTACTATCCTCAGCGAACCTCGATTCCCTTGAGTAAGGAGTCCTCAATGGCCACTATTCCAGCCGCAGTTCCAGAAGCACAAGCATCGATTTCTCCGATCGGACGATTGATTGGAGTACTTTTCTCGCCAAAGGCCACCTTCGAAGACATCGTGCGGAAGCCCACCTGGGTGCTTCCTCTGGTCATCATGGTGATCCTTGGCGCACTAGCCGGAGTCTTCATAAACATGAAGATGGACTGGCGCGAGTATATGGCGCAGCAGATTGAGAAGAGTCCACGCGCGGCGAATATGTCTCCGGAGCAGAAGCAGCAACAGATTGAAGGAGGCGCGAAATTTGCGCCGATCAGCACGTATGTAATCGCGCCGATTGCACCGGGGCTGATGTTGCTGGTGGTGGCGTTGGTGATGTGGGGCGCGTACAACTTGCTGGGCGGAGCCAACACGGACTACAAAACATCGTTAGCAATTGTGGCGCACTCATACGTGCCGACGTACTTATCGAGTCTGCTGTTCTTCCTGATTGTATTTTTGAAGCCACCCGGGTCGTTGAATATTGATAACCCGATCGCGACCAACCTGGCCGCATTTCTGCCGGAGGACACGCCGAAATGGCTGGACGCACTGGGCAAGAACCTGGACGTTTTCTTGCTATGGGCTTTAATCTTGATCGGAATTGGATTTGCGTTCACGAATCCGAGAAAGCTGAAAGGCGGAAAATCGTTCACGATTGTGTTCGGCGTTTTCGCGGCGTACGTGGTGTTGCGCGTTGGACTTGCCTTCATCATGTCCTGATACACTGAAGCGGTGAATTTTTCCTTTGAGATTTTGCAGACGGACCCCACAGGGGCGCGGCGCGGGCGCTTGTGTACACCTCATGGTGTGATCGAAACGCCGGTGTTTATGCCGGTGGGCACAGCGGCGACGGTAAAAGCGCTGACGCAGGACGCGCTGGAAGAGTTAGGCGTCGGAATCATCCTGGCGAATACCTACCATTTATATCTGCGGCCGGGACATGAGCTGATTCGAAAGCTTGGCGGATTGCATCAATTTATGTCGTGGAAACGCGCGATCCTGACGGATTCCGGCGGATATCAGATTTTCAGTCTGTCCGAATTGCGCAAGATGACCGATGAAGGCGTTCGGTTCCGTTCGCATCTGGATGGCTCGGAACATTTACTGACGCCAGAGAAGGCGGCCGAAATCCAGTTGGCATTGGGCTCAGACATTGCGATGGTTCTGGATGAATGCCTTGAGACGCCAGCGCCTCGAGAAGTGGCGGAAGCTGCAGTGAAGAGGACCACAGCATGGGCGCGACGAGCACAGCAGTGTTTTCTGGACCACATCAGCCGTAACGGAGAATTGGCACAATGGCAATTCGGAATTGTGCAGGGTGCGACGTTTCCGGACCTGCGTCGAGAGAGTGCGCGACAACTTCTTGAACTGGAATTCCCAGGATATGCGGTGGGTGGCTTGGCCGTTGGCGAACCGCATGACGTGACTTGCGAGATGACCGCGGAAGTGACGGCGCTTTTGCCGGCGGAGAAGCCGCGCTATTTGATGGGAGTGGGCCGACCGGAGCAGTTGGCGGATTATGTGGCGCGTGGCATCGACATGATGGATTGCGTGCTGCCGACACGAGCGGCGCGGCACGCGTGCTTGTATACTAGTGTGGGGCGCGTGCTGATCAAGAACGCCTGTTATAGTCAGGATCAAAAACCGATCGATCCGAATTGCACGTGCAGGGTGTGTAAGCGGTATACGCGAGCGTATCTGCGACACTTGTTTGCAGCAGGCGAAATCACCGCGGCGATTCTGGCGACCCACCACAATGTCCACTTTTATATTGACATAATGCGCCAAATCCGAGAGGCTATCAGCTTTGGACATCTCGCGAAATTCGCGACAGAGCTGCACGCGCGCTTCGCGGCGGGGCCGGCCTGAAGCGAGCAGTCCCCGGCGGAAGTAGGTCGTTAGCGGAGCCGTGGCAACCCGCGGTAGGTCGAGTCTCAGAACGAGAATCGGGCGGGCAGTGTAAGCGGGAAAATACCCCTGCTCTTGAATTTTTTTCGCTGGGCCCTCAAATGTGACGAGCTTTCTTGTTCTCGGTCAGGGACGTAGTCGCTCCGAAAGGGTACGGTAGCAAATAACGAACATGAATCTGGCAGCATTCTTTTTTTGGCAAGCCGGGGGTGCCGGGCTTGGCGGCTTCTTGATACCGCTGGTACTCATGTTCGGGATCATGTATTTCCTGGTGATCATGCCGCAGCAGAGGCAGCGTAAGAAAGTGGCGGAAATGCTGGCGGCCGTCAAGAACGGCGATAAGGTCATCACCACGGCAGGCATCTACGGAACCATCAATGGAATCGACGGCGACACGGTAATTCTGAAAATCGCCGACCAGGTGAAAATACGGATCGCGCGTGCGGCGATAGCGCAGGTAGAGGCATCGGAAGATGCCAAATAATGTGCCTGGGCGCCAAAATACGCGCATGACCTCTTAACCATGAACCCAAATCTGAAGTGGAAAATGCTGTTTATCGTGGCGGTTGTTCTCGTGTGCATCTATTTCATCATCGGGTTGCCAACGTTTCCAACATCGTGGGCGCAGCTGAAGGATAATTTCTCGCACCAGATCAAGCTGGGACTCGACTTGCAAGGTGGCACCCACCTGATTCTGCAGGTGCAAGTGCAGGAAGCGGTCGCGCAAGAAACCGATCAGACGGTGGACCGGCTGACCACGGCCATGCGCACGAAGAATATCCGCTATGACGAAGTGCGGCGCGTGGATGACGAGCACGTCATTGTGCGCAATGTTGCCTCTGATCAGTTATCGCAATTCCGGGATTTGGTTCATGAGCAGTATGAAGGAACCTGGTCGATGGCGCCGGCTCCAGGAGATCCGAACGCGTATTTGTTGACCATGCGTCCGGCCGTCATCTCGCAGATTCAAGAAAACACCATGCAGCAGTCACTGGAGACGATCGAGCGACGCATTAACGCGTTGGGCTTGACCGAACCGACCATTCAGCGCCGCGGCCGTGCAGGACAGGACAACGAAATTCTGGTGCAGTTGCCGGGTGAAAGCGATCCAGCACGCGCCAAGCAAGTGATCCAGGCGGGTGGGCAACTGGAACTGCGGCTGGTGGAAGATCCGAATCCGTACCCATCGGAAGCGGCAGCGCTAGCATCGCACGGCGGGATTTTGCAGCCGGGCACGGAAATTGTGCGCGGGCGGAACGAGAATCGTAACCCACAAAACCCACAGGATACGGCGGACAACTGGTACGTGCTGAGCCGTACGCCAGTGGTGACCGGGCGCGATCTGCGCAGCGCGACAGAGAATCGCAATACCGAGATGCCGGGGCAATGGCAGATCAACTTTGTTTTGTCTGGTGAAGCGGCGCGACGTTTCGGGCCGTTCACGGAGCAGAACAAGGGCCGGCAGATGGCCATCGTGCTGGAGAAAAAAGTCTATTCGGCTCCAGTGATTCAGAGCCGCATCGACGATCAAGGAAGAATTGACGGGAACTTCAGCCAGGAATCGGCGCATGATCTAGCATTGGTGCTGCGCGCGGGCGCCTTGCCCGCGTCGATTAAGTATTTAGAAGAGCGCACTGTTGGACCGTCGCTGGGAGCAGACTCGATTCGCCACGGCGTCCAAGCGTCGGTATTGAGCTTGCTGGTAGTGATGATCTTCATGGTGTTCTACTACCGACTTTCGGGCGTAAACGCCGTTCTGGCTTTGATCCTGAACCTGATCATTCTGTTGGCGGCGCTGGCGATGTTTGGCGCGGTACTTACTTTGCCGGGCATTGCGGGTGTGATTTTGACGATTGGTATGGGCGTGGACTCGAACGTACTGGTGTTCGAACGCGTTCGTGAAGAGTTGAGAAACGGGAAGTCCTCCGCCGCGGCCGTCGAAGCGGGATTCAGCAAGGCGTTCCTGACGATCATCGACACCCACGTAACCACCGTCGTTTCAGCGTTCTTTTTGTTTATCTTTGGCACCGGTCCGATTCGAGGGTTCGCGATTACCTTGACGATCGGTCTGATTGCCAACGTATTCACGGCGATTTACGTCTCCAAGACAATTTTCCATTACCACTTGGCGAAGATGGATCGGCAGGCGGAACTCAGCATCTAGGTAGCTCGGACAAGAGTGGAGTTCTAGTACCGCTGAATTATTCTGCAAGCGGGAACAAAACAAAACCCACTGGAGTCTAAAGAAGGGAAGCGCATGATTGAGTTCTTCAAAGAGCCCAACATTAATTGGATGGGCAAGGCTAAGTATTTCTTCACACTGAGCGGTATTCTTCTGCTCATCGGCTGGTCAGCAATTCTCCTTAAAGGCGGCATTAAGTACGGAATCGACTTCCGTGGGGGCACCAACGTGGACGTGCGCTTCGCCCAACCGCCAAACATTGACCAGTTGCGGTCGGCATTGCGCACGCAGGGCTTGGGCAACAGCGAGATTCAGAGCATCAGCGACATAGCCAGTTCGAATTCCAGCGAAGTGCTAATTTTCGTGGCCGGACAGGGCGATCAGGCTCTGGATGAGGGTAAAGCCAAGGTGTTGAGCGCGCTGAATGCAACATTTGGCGTTTCGAACTCTGGCAAGCCAGATTTCAATTCGGCGACGCCTACGGTGCTGGCGAATTTTCTTGTGCAACGCGATCCACTGGGCCTGGGCGTGAACGGCGGCGACAAATACACGCAGCTAGCCAAGGATCTTCTGGCGTATCGCGACAAAGTAAAAAATGGAGTGGTGACGAACCTGGATGAGTTGAGTTCGGTGAGCGGAGGGACGCCCGCGGTGGTCTCGGCGATAAAGGACACGTTCTCGCTGGCACCGTTTGCCATTCGCAACGTGGAGATCGTCGGGCCAAAGGTTGGCGCGGAGCTGAGGAATCAGGCGATTCGCGTTACGCTCTATGCTTTGGCAGGCATGCTGGTATATATTGCTTTCCGGTTCGAATGGGTCTACGGGGCAGCGGCGGTCATAGCGGTGTTTCACGACGTACTGATCACGCTAGGGCTATTCAAGATCTTCGGGTTTGAAATTTCGTTAACAGTAATCGCGGCGTTACTCACCCTGGTCGGTTACTCGATGAACGATACTATCGTCATCTTTGACCGCATCCGGGAAAACAGCCGCCTGCTGAGGAAAGAGCCCTTCGCAGATGTCGTAAATAAGTCGATCAACCAGACGTTATCGCGGACCATCCTGACCAGCGGACTGACATTTCTTACAGTACTTGTCCTATTTTTAATGGGAGGTCAGGTATTAAGGGCTTTCGCCTTTGCGCTGGTAGTAGGAATTGTGATAGGAACGTATTCCAGTTTTGGTATTGCCGCTCCGCTCGTCGTCGCTTGGAATAGGTGGCGCGGGCAGGGCGCAGTGGTAGGATCCGGAACCGCAGCAGCCGGCACGAAACCCCGTGGAAACGAGGGCGGCCAACCGCGACTCGCACCCGCTGGGAGGAGGTAGTGGTGAACTATGTTTGAAGAGATGGTGGTATCAACCAATAAAGCGCAAAAGACGAACAAGCCGTGGACGGTAGTTTTGTCCATGTTGTTTCAAATTGGCTTTCTCGCCGTCCTCATATTAATCCCGCTGATCTACACCGAAGCATTGCCGAAGACGTTGATGTCTTCGATTTTGCTGGCACCTCCGCCTCCGCCACCTCCACCACCGCCTCCCGCTGCTGTGCAAGTGGTAAAGGTCAAGCCGGTCGCGCACTTGATGGATGCCGGGAAGCTGGTGGCGCCCAAAGTGATCCCGAAGGACGTCAAGATTATTAAAGAAGAAGAAGCGCCACCCGACATGGGCGTCTCCGGCGGTGTACCAGGAGGCGTGGCCGGTGGATCGATGGGCGGCGTGATGGGCGGCGTGATTGGTGGAGCAGGAACGGCAGCACCGCCACCGCCGAAGGTTACACCCAAGCGCGTATCGGTGGGCGGAAACGTCCAGGCAGCGCGTCTGGTGAACCGTGTGCAGCCAGTCTATCCTCCGTTGGCGCGGCAAACGCGAATCAGCGGAACAGTGAAACTGCACGCGATTATCGGTAAGAGCGGCGCAGTGGAACAGCTACAAGTACTCTCCGGGCACCCGCTCTTGGTGCAATCCGCGCTTGATGCCGTGAGGCAATGGCGTTATCAGCCCACATTGCTGAACGGAGATCCGGTGGAAGTCGACACCGAGATTGATGTGATTTTCTCTCTAGCTTCGTAGTCCAGCGGGCGTCGCGGATGAAGTGGGATACGCGACGTTCCGGGTACCCGCAGTGCGAAAAAATACTCTCGAAGGTTCCGGCCACTCGGAGCCACTAGGAAATAAGGAGCAAACGAATGTTAGCAACTCTGTTTGTCTATGCGGCATGGCTGCAGGAGGCGGCAACGTCATGGGACCTACGTTCCATGTGGGGCTCGATGGGTCTGTTAGCCAAGATCGTCGTTGTGATTCTGTTCATCCTTTCGGTGTATTCGTTCGGCGTGATGATTGATCGCTTCCTGATGTACAACAACGCGCGCAAGCAGTCGCGGGTGTTCGTGCAGCAAGTAGCGGGTGCATTGAAGGATGGTAAACTCGACGAAGCAATTGCGATCGCCGAGCGGAACAAGAAGAGCCACATCGCGAAAGTAGTCGCGACGGGTCTCTCGGAGTTCCAGTCTGCCTCGCAGCAAGTTTCCGACGCGGAAGTGATCGAAGCAGCGAAGCGCGGTTTGGAGCGCTCGGTGGCGATCGTGCACGCGGAAATGAAGCGCGGCTTGTCGGCGCTGGCCACCATTGGTTCGACGGCACCGTTCGTCGGACTGTTCGGGACGGTGGTCGGTATTTTGAACGCGTTTAAAGGTATTGAAAGTTCGAAGCAGACCGGTCTGTCGGCGGTCGCCGGCGGTATCGCGGAAGCGCTGGTAACGACGGCGTTTGGTTTGCTCGTGGCCGTGCCTGCGGTGTGGGCATACAACTACTTCACGAACAAGGTTGAAGCATTCGACGTGGAGATGGATAACAGCTCCATGGAATTGATCAACTACTTCATCCTGCGCCGCGGCGCCAAGAAGTAACGTAGAAGGAAGGCAGAAAAATGGCTTATAAGCCACAAGCCGGTGCACAGATGGCCGCCCCGAACGTGATTCCGATGGCGGACATCATGCTGGTGCTGCTGATCATTTTCATGGTGATCACGCCGATGTTGTCGAAAGGCGTGCCAGTGGAGATGGCGAAAGTAAACTCGCCGCGAGACATGCAAGACGCGGACAAGGACGACGCCATTATCGTAGCCGTCACTCGTGACGGCAGCCTCTATCTGGGTAACAATAAAGTCTCCAAGGAAGATCTAACAGGCCAGATCAAGGACCGCATCAGCAATAAGTTAGACAAAACCGTTTACGTGCGAAGCGACGCGCGCGCCAAGTATGGCGACGTGGTCGCCGCCGTGGACGAAATCCGGTCGGCAGGAGTCGACCAGCTGGGGCTGCTAACGCAAAAGGCGAAGGAATCCCAGCCTACGACGCCAGGGAAACCCGAGGAAAAGAAGCCTGCTGGGAGTGACGATTAGTTAAAGTGGTTGGTTGCATTCGTTTGCATTGATGAGCAATTCGCGCTGGATCCCACCCGGCGCGGATTGCACTCTGAAAGACCCGTAGAGATTTAGAGGAGAATCGACAATGGGAATGGACGTTGGAAATAGCCACGGAGCTCTCGCCACGCCGAACATCGTTCCGCTGATCGACATTCTGTTGGTACTCATTATTATTTTCATGGTGATCACGCCACGCATTCCTCGCGGTCTGGATGCGCTTGTGCCGCAGCCGTCGCCGAACCAGCAGCAAAACATCGAGCTGGAGAATAAGACGGTGGTGGTGCAGGTGAATGACGGCGGCAAGCTCAAGATCAACAATGAAGACACCACTTGGGACACCCTGGGCAGCCGCATGGAACAGATTTTCAAAGATCGCGCGGAGAAAGTAGCCTTCGTGAAGGGCGATAAAGACGTGATGTTCATGGACGTGGCGCGCGCGATTGACATCATGAAGGGTGCAGGGATCGACAAAGTGGGGTTGATCACTGCAAAGTTGGAAGCAGGGCAGTAGCCTTCGTCTGTATTGGTTCGCTCCTTAGCTTTTAGAGAAGTTCTCGCGGGATGTGAGAGTCCTCCTCGCCGGGTAATTCGCGGTGCGAGGTGACTCATGGGAATGGGCGTAGGAAGTAGGCGTGGGATTGTATCGGAAATAAATGTAGTCCCGCTGATCGATATTCTGCTGGTGCTCCTGGTCATATTCATGGTCATGCCGCACAAGCAGACTGGACTGCAGGCGGAATTGCCCAGCGAGGTGAGGACGCCTCCAGTTGAAAATCCCGAGGCCATAATAGTGGAGATTGGTTCCGATGGTGGAGTTCGGGTGAACCAGTCGGTAGTACAGCTCGGTGAGTTGCGCGAACGTCTCGAACAAATATTTGCTCCACGCGCAAGCCGTGTTGCGTTTCTGCAAGGCGATCGTTCCGTTGAGTTTGCAGCAGTAGCCCAGGTTCTGGACTTGATGCAAGAGGCCGGCGCATCGCCGGTAGGATTGCTCACTTCTGAACTGGAAAAAAAACGCTGAACGTGATGGAATGGCGCCTACAGGAAGATTTGAATTCTAGCTTCGACTCCAGTGTGTACGGAGCCGCGCTGATCAGGGATGGACGCTTCGATGACTTATGCACCGGTTACACGAGAGACCCCCTCGCGGTTTTCTCGCTATGCTGGCCAGGCGGTGGCACTGGCGGCGGTTCTGATTCTTGTGGGAAGCATGTCGGGTTGCGCGAAGTTGCGCGCTCGCGATTTGCTCAATAAGGGAGTGGCGGCATTCAAGAACGCCCAGTTCGATACGGCCGTCGAAGACTTCAAGCAAGCGAAAGAACTCGATCCCGATTTGTTGAACGCGCGGTTGTATCTGGCCACGGCGTACGCTAGCCAGTACATTCCGGGCGCGCCCTCGGACGAGAACATGCGGCACGGCCAGGAAGCCATCGCCGAGTATCAAGGCGTGCTGGAAAAGGCGCCGGACAATTTGAGCGCGATTGATGGACTGGCGTCGATTCTGTATCAGATGGCCGGGCAGCCATTCGACCAAAAGAAATTCGAACAGTCGAAGGATTATCACCAGAAGCATATTTCCCTGAAGCCACAGGATCCGCAGCCCTATTATTCGATCGGCGTGATCGACTGGGCGCTGGCCTATCGCGGCAACACCGAGACGCGCGCGGACTACAACAAGGCGCATATTAACAAACAGATCAAAGACACTGATCCACTGCCGCCGGATGTGCGAGCGTCGTACTCGCAGAAGTATGGTCCGATGGTGGATGACGGGATCAATAGCCTGAAGAAGGCGATTGAACTGAAGCCGGACTATGATGACGCCATGACTTACTTGAACCTGCTGTATCGCCGCAAGGCGGATATGGTGGAATCGGCGTCCGAGCGCGATGCGCTGACCAAACAAGCCGACGACCTGTTGGATAAGGTCAAGGAAATTAAACAGAAGCGAGCCGAGCAGCCAACGCCAGCCGTTTCGTAAACGGGCGAAGTTCACGTGAAGTTTTCCTGAGGGGCTCCGGTTCACGCCGGGGCCCTTTTGTTTTGGCGACCTGGTCGTTGCGTCTATGGCCATGCTGGCAGGCCAAAGCGCTTTGTGGGGAAAGCCTGGAGGCGTAAACTAGAGTATGCCGTCGCCCACCAATTTTCCCTTGAATTTCAACCGCGACCGCACCGAGCGCGAGCTCAATTCGCGCCTGGAAGAACTCCTCGTAAAACTGAAGACCAACCGGCCCTCGGAAGACCCTTGGCTAGTGCGTCGTGCGTATGAAATCGCGGCCGAGCGGCATCGCGACCAGTTCCGCTATTCGGGTGAGCCGTACGTAAGCCATTTGCTCGAAGTCGGCCACATCCTGGCGGATATGCGCATGGATGCCACGGCGCTGGCGGCTGCACTGCTGCATGACGTTATCGAGGATACGGAATTTCCATTTTCGCGGCTGGAAGAACGTTTCGGAGAAGAAGTGGCGCGGTTGGTGGAAGGCGTCACAAAAATTGGCCGTTTGAACATGATGGCGCCAGAAGCCCGGCAGGCGGAAAACGTCCGCAAGATGCTGCTGGCGATGGTACACGACGTGCGCGTGGTGCTGGTGAAGCTGGCGGACCGGCTGCACAACATGCGTACCTTGGAGTATCTGGAGCCTTCGAAGCAGCAGCGCATCGCGCGCGAAACGATGGATATTTATGGGCCCATCGCCCACCGCTTGGGAATGGCGGTCATCAAGGGCGAGCTGGAAGATCTTTCCTTCCGTTACCTTGAGCCGGATGCGTATTTCTCGTTGCAGAAACAAGTCAGTGAGAAAGCGCCCATTCACAAGAAATTTCTGGAAGACGTACAGAACACCATTCGCACGAAGCTCGTGGAGAACAGCATTCCGGCGGAGTTGGAAGCGCGTGTTAAAGGATTGTACTCGTTGCATCGCAAGATTACCCGGCAAGAGCGGAGTCTGGACCAGATTTACGATTTGTTGGCGGTGCGAGTGATCACCGACTCGGAGCGGAATACCTACGCAGCGCTGGGCGTGGTCCATCACATCTGGCGTCCCGTACCGGGAAGATTCAAGGATTACATCGCCATGCCCCGGCCAAACTTATATCAGTCGTTACATACCACGGTGATTCACGGTGGTCAGCCTTTCGAGATTCAGATTCGTACCCAGGAGATGCATCGCATCGCGGAAGAAGGCGTGGCGGCCCACTGGAAGTATAAAGATGGGCGGCCGGTTTCGACCGGAGACGACCAGCGCATCGCCTGGATGCGGCAATTGATTGAATGGTCGCAGGAGCTGGAAGAGCCCGGAGAATTTCTATCGACGCTGAAGGTGGATTTGGCGCCGGTGGAAGTGTACGCGTTCACTCCCAAGGGACGTGTGCTGGAACTGCCGAAGGGCGCGACGCCGGTCGATTTCGCGTACTCCGTGCACACGGAAGTAGGGCACCAGTGCGTTGGCGCAAAGGTGAATGGACTGATGGTATCGCTGCGGCACGAAATCGTGAGCGGCGACGTGGTGGAGATACTGACCCAGAAGGGACACAAGCCTAGCCGAGACTGGCTGAGCTTCGTTAAGTCTTCGCACGCGAAGAGCAAGATTAGGCACTTCGTCAACACCCAGGAACGCGAAGAAGCGACGGAGATGGGCAAGAAGTTGCTGGAGAATGAGTCGCGCAATTTCCCGAGGGGCCTTAAGAAAATCTCCAACGAAGATTTGCAAAAGCTCTCGGAAGAATACGGACTTTCGAAGGCGGAAGATCTATACGCCGCAGTGGGGTTTGGAAAATATTCAGCGCGGCAGGTGTTGGCGCGCTATTTCGGCGAGCCGAATAAAGAGCAAGAGAAAGCCGGCGAGGATGCCAAGCCGACGCTGGTTAAGACCGTCAAGCGGATGCTGGGATTTGGCGAAGCGCCGCTTATCGTACGCGGGCATGACGACTTACTGGTGTTTCGCGCGAAATGCTGCAACCCGATTCCGGGCGACGATATCGTCGGGTACGTGACTCGCGGACGGGGAGTCGCGGTACACACGCGGACGTGTCCTAATGTGCAAAATCTCTTGTACCAGACGGAACGGCGGATTGCGGTGGAATGGGGCACCGGCTCCGCAGCGACATTCCCTGTCGAACTTTCGATCCGAGCCAAAGATCGCGCCGGATTGCTGGCGGAAATTACGGCGATCATCAGCGATGCTGGTTCGAACATTCGGCATTTAGACAGCCGGCCCGACCGTCAGAACGCGCGGGTAGAGGCGAGCCTGGAGATCTCGGATAAGCGACAGTTGGAAACGATCCTGTCGAATATACGGCGAATCAACGGCGTTTATGGCGTGGAACGGATCTACCAGGTATCGTAGGAGTCCCGTTTCAGGAGCCGCAGGGCGCCCTGTCCGCTGGTCCGGTATCCACGAAGGCACAGCCAAATTCTAGCGCTGGCGTCTCTCTTACAATGGGTACATGCGAAGTTCGCTCATAGTTGCTGGGGTATGCCTGCTTACGCTCGCTGGGTGCGAGAAAAAGCCGCAGGTGAATTATCAGGCTCTGGACCAGTCTGGAATGTGGACTGCAAGTATCGACGAATTGAAACGGATGAAAGTTTCCGATGTCGAGGTGGCGCAACTCACGAAATTAAAGCAGTCGGGGGCTTCGGATGACACGTGTCTGGCGCTGTTCAAGGCAGCGCGCGCGCACCAGCACGAATTTTCGAATGCGGAGTCTGCGATCCACTTGTCGAACGCGGGCTACAACGATGCGCAAATACTAGAAATGGCGCAATCCGACCAGATCGATATCCTGAGCGGCGAAGCAATCACACTGAAGCTGATCGGATTTTCGAATCCCACGGTGCAAGAGATTATGCACCGGCGCATGCAGGGCCTGCCGACGCTAAGCAGCGAACAAATCGGCCGGCTGAAGAATACCGGAATGTCCGAGAAGCAAATATTGGAAGTCATCGCGCGTGGCATGGACGACACGCAAGCGGAAACGTTCGTCGCGCAACGGGAAGCCAGCCGCAACCACTCAAATACCGGATTTGTGCGCACGCGCGGACGAAAACCCCGCTGAGCTGAGCTGAGTTGAGTCTGACGACTGCAGCGAACATCTGCTATTCTTTCCAGCCGTACTTCAGGAGATTCCTATGAAAAGTATTGTTTTGACCGAGCGCGGGCCGAAGCCGATTGGCCCCTACTCCCAGGCGATTAAGGCCAATGGGCTGTTGTTTGTGTCTGGACAAATCGCGCTGGATCCGAAGACAGGAGAATTTCCGCCAGCGGATGTCCGGCAGCAGACGGAACGTGTGCTGGATAATCTGAAGGGAATTTTAGAAGCGAGCGGAGCTTCGTTGAATCACGTTTTGAAGACCACGGTGTTTCTCAAAGACATGAACGATTTTGCGGCGATGAACGAAGTGTACGCGCGGTATTTCGCAACGGCTCCGCCGGCGCGTTCGACAGTGCAGGTCGGACGGTTGCCAAAGGACGCGCTGGTGGAGATCGAAGTTATCGCCAGCCTTTAGTTTCGAAAATATTCGGGCAGAATAAAAATGGCCACCTCGGAATTCCGAGGTGGCCATAAATTTTTGCGAATCAGTCGAGCCTTGCTATGGGCGATCCGCGCTCTCAAGAGACTTGTACACCGCGAAGAATGTGGCTCCGGCAGCTATCGTGATAGCGATAATCAGGAAGCGGCTGCGTCCGGCGCGAAGCGGTGGTCCGCCACGGCTGGATTTGTCTTGCCCGCCTCCTGCGCCTTCCGGACCCTGCGCCATATCCGCGGGTGGATCGATAATGACGCGGTACGCGGTACCGTCGGGAATCACTTGCGTTTCTCCATCGACGGTCACAGCAAGTGCGCCGCGAGTGGAGCGGACGATCAATTCATTGGCAGTGAGAAAAGTGACTTGGCCAATTGTTGGAGCGTCGGAATCGGCGCGAATCGCGGCTTTGGAAGCGAAGAGCGTGAAGGCGTGAGCGTTGCCGGTCGAGAATGTCGCGGTGCCGGCGAGAAGCTTGGCAGATGGCGTGCCATCCGAGTCGTCCACGATCGCATTGCTGGAATTGAGCAGCAAAAGGCGGGCCGCGCCAGCGCGAATCTGTGCGGTGCCTTCGCGATCGGTCATGATCGAATCGCCGCCGTAAACCGTGGTGCCTACTTCGGCGGATGTGGAACCGACGCGAGCGTGCTGTGCAGCGATAATGGTGCCGAGCGCGGCCGAGGGCTTCGGCGCGGGTGCGCCCCAGACAGGTATGGTGACTAGACTGGCGGACAGCAGAGCGGCGGCTATCGAGCGTGAAACTTGCATACAGGGCTCCCTCAGTGACCTGGCAAGCATACTTCCGTATCTTGTCTGGCGTCAATCGGTAAGAGGCAGGACTCGGTGGGCGGCGCAGTGGCAAATTTGCTGCCGGGAAATCGGCGCCGCTCGACCGGCTGCATCTGCTATACATCTAAGCTTCAGTCTCGCCGGCAGCGACATGGGCTCCTTTATCCGGCGCAAAGCGCTACGACGTTAAGAGACGTTAAGAAAGGACGACGGGCTGCGTGGACTGGAACCCTCGGACAGTAATGGAATGGCTGTTTAGCAGCGAGCGCGGCGCTGCAGGTCGATTGCTGCCTCGGTGGCTATTCCTGCGGGCGCTGGGGTTTATCTATTTTTCTGCGTTCCTGGCGCTGGTGTTTCAGATTCGCGGGCTGATTGGGCCCCAGGGAATTCTGCCCGCGCGCGAGTACCTGGAGGCAGTGGCGGGTTCGGCAGGTCATTTAAGATACTGGTACGCGCCGACGTTGCTGTGGTTCAACAGCAGTTCGCCAATGCTGATGGCTTTGTGCTGGGTCGGGCTGATCGTGTCGGTGCTGCTCGTTTTCAATATTTGGCCGCGGGGCATGCTGGCGATTTGCTTCGTGTGTTTTCTTTCGTTCGTAAGTGCGGCGTCGGACTTTTCGGGATACCAGTCAGACGGGATGTTGCTGGAGGCTGGATTTATTTCGCTGTTTCTGGCGCCGCCGGGATGGCGGCCGGGATTGGGACGCGAGCATCCGCCGATGCGGGCGAGTGTCTTTCTGTTGCTGTGGGAATGGTTCCGGATTTATTTCGAATCGGGCGTCGCCAAAATTATCAGTGGCGACCCGGAGTGGCGGCACTTCACAGCGATGGATGAGTATTACCAGAATGGTCCGCTGCCCACGTGGATTGGCTGGTACGTGCAGCATCTGCCGCACTGGTTTCACGCGGCGACGGCGTTTGGAACCCTGGCGTTGGAATTGGCGTTGGTGTGGATGTTGTTTCTGCCAAGGCGGTGGCGAATCATTTGCTTTTTCATCGTGACGCCGTGGCAGATCGGCGTGATTCTGACGGCGAATTACGCGTTTCTGAATTATCTGGTTTTGGCGCTGGGTATTTTTTTGCTGGATGACCGATTTGTCGCGCAGTGTCTCCCTTCTCGTTGGAAAGCCATTTTGCCTGTCGAAGCAGCCAGTGCTGAAACTGCGCAAAAAGTTGAAACTCCGGAGCAACCTGCGCAATGGCGGCGACAATTTAAGTTGGCGGGAATGGCTGTAACCGCGGTGATCCTCATGTGGTTGTTTTACGCTTCGACGGTGCAGATGTTGTGGATGCTCTGGCGCGACTTGCCGCTGCCGGTTAGTCCGGTCGTGGCATTGGAGCCGTTTCGTGTGGCCGAGCGCTACGGATTATTTGCGGTGATGACCCCGGCTCGCTACGAAATTGAATTTCAGGGGACCGACGATGGCCAACACTGGCTGGCGTATCCCTTCCGCTTCAAACCACAGGACCCAAGTAAAGCGCCGGGGATTTACGCACCATACCAGCCGCGGTTCGATTGGAATTTGTGGTTCGCCTCGCTGGGCGGATGGCGCGCGAATCCGATGGTGCCGCGAACGGAAGAGCGGCTACTCAGCAACGACAAAAATGTGCTGTCGCTGTTTGCATTCAACCCATTTCCGAATGGGCCACCGCGCCAAATGCGTGCGGTGCTTTGGCAATACTGGTTCACGAGCATGGCGGAGAAGCGTGTGCAGGGAATGTGGTGGCGCCGGCAATATCTGGGATTGTACGCGCCAGAGTTGGAGTACGAGCCGAATGGCAAAACGGGAGTGGTCGAATGGCCGGACGAAAAGAGCTTGCCTCAATGATTTCTTGCGCCGACCTTTGCGGATCTGTTCGTAAGCGCGACTGCATGCGTGGGCTGAGATGACTCGGAGAGCTTGTGTCATCGGTGCCGGGCCGAATGGGTTGTCGGCGGCGATTGTCTTGGCGCAGGCGGGCGTAAAGGTGGAGGTATTTGAAGCAGAGCCTGAACCGGGAGGCGCTGCGCGGACGCTGGAATTGACGCTGCCCGGTTTCCTACATGATTTTGGAT
>JBAVNY010000441.1:0-2989 GCA_049691535.1 Candidatus Acidiferrum sp. | reverse complement strand
AAGTAGTAGATTTTTCCCGCCCAGGGAAAAATAAATTCAAAACCCCCGGAGCGCCTGACATCCAGGTCTACCGGGGGTTTTTCTATCTAATCCGTGAATTTCTACCCGCGTTTTGTCTTTCTTGCCGAGAACGCCCGATTAAAGCGTTTTCACGTACGCAATTACGTCCTTGATTTGCGGCGCTTCCAGCACGTCTTTAAAGGGAGGCATCAACTGGTCCCCATTTTCGATCCAGGTCTTCAGGCTCTCATCCGTGATTTTATTGCCGTTCACGCTGAACGTTCCGCGCTTCGAAATTCCCTTCAGTCCCGGGCCGATTTTCTTCTGGTCGCTGGTATCAAAGTGACACAGTGCGCATTTCTGTTGAAACACGGCCTTTCCACGCGCGACCGCCGCGGCATTTGCTCCGCCTCCGCTGCTCTTCTTCCCGGAGTTTTGCGCCAACGCTATGCCGGCCGTCAACAACACAATGCAGGCACCCAACCCGGTCAAACTCTTCACGAAACGGTTCACAGTTCCCCCTGAGTCCGAATTCGAACCCTACCATTCTCTCTATTCTGTAAACGATTTTCCACCCCGACCCGTCAGAAAGGACAGGTTGTCGATATGCACAGCTAGAACCTTCGTACCTTTGACCTGATTCGGTTCTCGCAGTCACAATTGATGCATGAATCAGGAGACCCTCACGCAGGCGTGGGAAGTTCTGCAAGACGCGTATCAAGCACAAATGGAAGGCGATTACGATCGGGCTGTGGAGCTTTATCAGTCCTCGCTGCAACTGCATCCAACCGCGGAAGCGCACACCTTTCTCGGCTGGACGTATCACTTTCAGGGCAAATTGCCGGATGCCATTGCGGAGTGCAAACGCGCCATTGAGCTTGATCCTGATTTTGGGAATCCTTACAACGATATTGGCGCTTATTTAATCGAATTGGGACAATTCGACGAAGCGGTTCCCTGGTTGCAGCAGGCTGTGGAAGCGCGCCGTTACGAACCGCGCCATTTTCCGCACTACAACATGGGCCGCGCCTACCTTGGCAAAGAAATGTATGGCCAGGCAATTCGTTGTTTTCAGGAAGCTTTGGAAATCGAGCCCCGCTATTCGCTAGCGCGCCAGGCGTTGGAATCGCTGCGCCGCATGGTGAACTGAAGCCTACTCAATTCGGCGCAGTAGTAGTCACTTCCGAGGGTTTCACAATCCGGTCGTAAATCCACAACAGTAACGTTGTTCCCAGGCCGATCGCCGTCAGCGCCCAAAGAAAGAGTTCGGGCCGGTGCTGCACTTCGCCGAAGTGGTGAAGCAGACTCCCGCCGATTCGTCCCGCCAGAAACGATCCGATTCCCAGTGGCAAAAACGCAAAGCCCATGTAGGTACCTTGCTGGCCCGGCGGTGCGAGGCGAGAAATGTAGTCGTAATAGCGCGGCTGCTGGATCAGTTCGCCAATCGCGATAACGACCAACGTGCCATACGCACCGGTCACCGTGGCGTGTAAGGCGAGAATCGAAAATCCCACCATCGAGATTAGGGTGCCGAGCAGAACCGCACGGAATGCGGAAATCTTTTGGGTGAGCACGCTAAAAACCACTGTAAAGGCGATCACGATGAGCGGGCCGGTCGAAAGCATTTTTTCCGTGTCGGCGTTGGGATTCACGTAGTCGTGCACATAGATGGGCAGCGTTATGAATTCCTGCCAGTAGACAATCCAGTAGCCCGAAAAGAGCAGCAGGAAAACCATGAATTTTGGATTGCCCAGCACCTTGCTGAAATTCTTTGCCGTTTCGGCCAGGCTTCCAGTTTTTTGCTCGCCGGATTTGCGCGGTTCGCGAAAGAGGAGTAGCACCGCAAAAAACATAAGGAACACGCTGAGCGCTGATACACGAAATACATTTTCCACGCTTAAATGATGATGGACCCACGAGGCCACGAACGGGCCCAGCGCTCCTCCGATATTCACCAGCGTGTAGTAGATGGAATATCCAATGGAACGCACATTCTCGTTGGAAGCTCGCGCCGTGGTTCCCACCACGCTGGGTTTCACCAGCGCAACACCGAGGGCAGGCAACATCAAAACCACGGTCACTAGCGCGACCAGCGGAACAGCACTCCGTATTCCGGCAAGCCACGGAGCACCAAGTGACCCCAACAGAAAATAGGAATTGGCAAGAATCAGATAGGCTAACGAAAGCGCACGACGGAATCCCAAACGGTCGGCTACGGCTCCGCCAAAAATTGCCAGAAACCAAACTAGTCCGCCGAATAACCCCGAGAGATCAGCGGCACGCTCCGTTGGGAAATTAAGTACTTCGTGCAGATAGCGGGCGAGCGACGCGAATGCGGCGTAGTAGGAGAGCCGTTCGAAAAGCTCGCTGACATTGGCGACCCAGAAGGAACGTTCAAAGCCGGTACGCACTTCGGCCAGCCGTTGGGAAAAACTCATGCCACCTCCGCTAGCTGCAAGCCGGGAATGATAGCAGAGAAGGTCTGGATGGCGAGGGCCGATTCAGCTGAGACTGCGAAAATCGCTGCACGGCTCAGACCAATACATTCCGCACCGCGGATAGTCAGCGATGGTGCGACTGCGAGGCTTTCTTTACGGAAATAAGCGCGAATGAAATTGCAAAGACGCCGGGAGATGCGCGGCAAAATATTGCGCGTCATGCCGCCCTGGATAAATGTGGAATTCGTGAGCAATGTGGCGAGACGTGAGTACTTTGTCTAGTGCGGTTGCGCCGATCTCGAACCCGTAATCGTCCTGGTCACCGCAGTCGAAGTAAATGTGCAGTCCCGCCAGATTGGCTGTTTTCGCAATCGTAATTGGGCTTTGCTGCGTCCAGTATGCCGCGTCGGGTGGGTCGCCGAACGGCGCTTGTTGCCTGCGCGAGCGAGGCGCCCCCGGGCCTTCTGTCCCAAGAAACGCCGGAAGCTTATCGATCAGCGCGGGACTATGGGCGCTGACGGAAGCGAAAAGCTGTGGATGGCGAAAAGCGA
>JBAVNY010000440.1:0-3142 GCA_049691535.1 Candidatus Acidiferrum sp. | reverse complement strand
CATCCGGCCCCTTCACAGTACTGTTGGCGACCGGCGAACTCTCCTTGAGAATGGCGTGCGCTTGCGCGATTCGGACCGCCGCAAAAAATAGCAAGCTGGCCGCTGCAATCCCCGCTCCAACCCGAATTCGTCTGTGTCTCATTCCACTCATCAATCTTTCTCCCGCAAATCTTCGCGATGGGAGCACATCACGTCCTTCCAATATAGCAGTAGCCCAGCACACCCCAAACCCGCTTCTCCACAAACCGGAAAAGGAGAGCTTCAATCTAACGGAACATACGCTCCCGGCGGTTCGATGAGAACTCAACCGAGATTGTCACACGCAACAATTTATCTTGAATTGAATCGTGTTGAACTGTCTTGAAAGGCCTAAGAAAGGAGCGCTCGACGAGTATCCTGTCACAGCCAAACACTATTCGTATCGCAACGCTTCCACCGGATCCAACTTCGCCGCCTGCATCGCCGGCACCCACCCACTAATCACTCCCACAACAATCAAAATGATCGTCGACAAAAATAATGTCGCCACCGACAGCGTCAAATGAATATCCACCTTGCCGCTCTCATCTTCATACGCAGGACCCAAAAACGGCAGCGTCCCAATGGCCGACGTTAGCGCATACGACAGCATCATCCCGATCGCGCCCGCCGCCAAGGTCAGTACCAGCGCCTCCAACAAAAACTGCCAGCGAATATGTGCCTTTCGCGCACCCAGCGCGCGCCGTAATCCAATTTCGCGCACCCGCTCTTCCACAGACACCAGCATGATATTCATCACGCCCACGCCGCCAATTCCGAGAGTCATCGCCCCAATCAGAAACAGCAGCCCTTCAATTCCCAGCGTGATCCCCTCATAAATCGGCTTGAACTCTTGACGGCCAAACATCGTAATCGCCCGCTTATCCCCAGCCGAAAAGTGTTGCCGGTTCGCCACCGCGGTTCTCATCTGAATCATCGCCGCCGGCTCAAACTCCGGCGCCACCGGCTCAAAAATCATCACGCTCGCATAACGTGCATCCCACAAATCCCCCGCCGAGGGATACGGAATAAACGCTGACTCGTCATCACAATTGAAATAGCAACTGTCCGAAAACTTCATGTCCATGGTACCAATCACGGTAAATCGCACCCCACTGATGCGCACCGTTTCGCCCACCGCCGGCGTTCCACTGAACAATTTCTTCTTCAGCCGCGCTCCCAAAAACACCACGCGCCGCCGCTCCGCCACGTCTTCCGCCGTAATCCATCGCCCTTCCGACGGCACTTCATTGCGCATATCCCCATACTCCGGATACACGCCGCGAATCGCCGAATCCGAAAGCCGCTCGTCATGCGAAATCCCTTTGAACTGCACCGTTTCCAGCGTCACCCGCTTAATCAGCGGCGACTGCGCTTTTACCCACTCCGCATCGTCCTGATCAAACCGCACCGCTTTCCCCGCGCGTTCTCCTCCGGCTTGTTCGCTCGTCGTTCCCGGCCAGCAAATCACCGCCGCTTTTCCAAATGTTTCGAAGGTATACATCAGCACGCTGCGAAATCCCGATCCATAACTCAATAGCAGCGTCACCGCCACAATGCCCCACGCAATCCCAGTCATCGTCAGCAAACTGCGCACTCTATTTCGTCCCAGCGCCGACCAAGCCTCTTTGAACACTTCAAACAGCATCACCCACCCGCCTCAAACCGCAGCGCTTCAATCGGATCCACCGACGCCGCGCGATTCGCTGGATACAAAGCAGCCAGCACCGCGATAATTCCCAGCAAACTCACCGTCAACGCCGCCAACTGCCAGCTCGCTCGCAGCCCATCGAAATACGGAATCGGGGGCAGCAGATTGACCAGCGCGCAAAATCCATACGACAAAAACAGTCCGCTGCCTCCACTGATCAGCACCACAATGATCGTTTCCAGAAAAAACTGCCGCAGAATCGATTCGCGCGTAGCTCCCAGCGCTTTTCGCACGCCAATCTCTCGCGTCCGCTCGCGCACCGACACCAGCATCACGTTCATCACCCCAAGCCCGCCCAGGAAAATCGTGGCCACGCCAACCGCGCCCATGAAAATCTCCATTCCCACAAAAATCATCCGGTTTGCCTGCGCGTTCTTCACCGTGTCCCAGATGCTGGCCGCCTCTTCATCCCGCGGATCAAAGTTGTGCAACCTTGCCAACGTCCGCCTCACCTGCTTCACGCAATCTTTGTGCGTCTCTAAAGACCACGGCGCCACCAGGAGCCGATCCACCGTATGCTCCACCGCCGGCGGCTTATTCGGGAAATCACGCCGCATCGCATTGAACGGCACAAAAATCTTTCGCGTATCAAATCCATCGTAGCTCGAGTTCTGTTCTTTGGCCTTCATCACCCCAATCACCGTGTATGGGATTCCGTTCATTTCGATAGTTTGCCCAATCGCCTCGCGCTCCGCGAACAACTGCTTCTTCGCATCGCTTCCCAGAAACGCCACCCGCCGCACTTCGCGATTGTCCTCATCGTTATAAAAGCGGCCCTGCGCCACCGTAATACTGCGGATCGCCGTGAACGGCGGCAACGAGCCCACCGTATTGATGTTTCCGCTGTTGAACGCGCTATGCACCTGGATCTCGTTCCCCAGTTCCGGCATCACGTACTTGCACGCCGGGCTCTCCGCCGCTACTTGTACGTAATCCTCTTCCATCCAATGCAATGCCCGGCCTGAGCGCGTCCCTCCCGCCTGCATGCTCGTCCGGCCAGAGAACACGATCATCACGTCTTTGCCAAAATTTTCTTGTTGTTTTTGGATTCCGCGGCCCAGACCTTCTCCCGCCGCGACCATCAGCGTAATCGAAATGATTCCCCACGCGATGCCAAACATGGTCAGCATCGTGCGCCGTTTGTGCGCCCAGAGTGTCGCTAGCGTGTCCCGCAGCAGATCACGAAATGTCATGCTGGGCTCCCGCTACTGCAGAATGACTTGCTGCTTTTCGTCCAGCCCCGACGCGATTTCCGTCTTCACGCCATTCGAGATTCCTAGCTTCACCGGAATCTTTTTCTTTCCATTAGCGGCCTTGGCATCCGGCAATTCCGCCGATGCGTTTCGGTCCTTGTCGTAAATCAGCGACGCTTCCGGCACCATCAACACGTTCTTCTTCTCTTCCAGCAAAATC
>JBAVNY010000439.1:0-3216 GCA_049691535.1 Candidatus Acidiferrum sp. | reverse complement strand
GCATGAATGGGGAGTGCGTGATTTCGGTGCAAGTTCTCTCGGAGTTTGCCGCAGTGCTACTTCATAAATTTTCCACGCCGGTAAGGCATGAGCAGATGATCGAAATTCTGGATGCCATGAGCCCGCTGAGAGTGGTGCAGCCGGACAAAGGAACGGTCAGGCGCGCGGTGGAAGCGCGCGCGGAGTACGGCGTGCATTTCTACGACGGAATGATCCTGGCGGCGGCAGAGCAGGCGGGATGCGGCAAGGTGTGGTCGGAAGATTTGAACAGCGGGCAAGAGTATTTTGGGATGAAGGTCGAGAATCCGTTCGGATAATCCAGTAAACCAACGAAAATTTGATTGGTAATGATGCTTTTGTGTTTGACGGCCGTGCTTTGGTCTAAGAGATGGCCACCCTTCCTGCGTCAGGACCACAAGCTGAAGTTGGCCGCTACTGTTTTAGGAGCTTGTCGAATTCGGACTCCGATAGGACGGGGACGTTGAGTTCTTTGGCTTTGTCTAGTTTGGAGCCGGGGTCGGAGCCGACTACGACGTAGTCAGTTTTTTTGCTTACGGAGTTGGAGAGTTTGCCGCCGTGCTGGAGGACGAGTTCGCCGGCTTCTTCGCGGGAGCGCTTGGCGAGGCTGCCGGTGAAGACAAAACTTTTGCCGGCAAATTTCTGGCTTTTGATTTCGCGCTTTTCGACGGTGGGACGCACGCCGGCTTTGTGAAGCTTCTTGATAATGTTGCGATTGGCGGGCTCGGAGAAAAATTCCACGATGCTGCTGGAAACTTTGGGGCCAACTTCGGGGACGCTTTCTAGTTGTTCCTGGGTGGCGGCGGCAAATTCGTCGAGGGAAGAAAAATGCTCAGCCAGAAGCTGGCCGGTGCGTTCGCCAACGAAGAGGATGCCGAGAGCATGGATGAGGCGGGCGAGTGAATTCTTCTTACTGGCGTTGATTTCGTCGATGAGATTTTGCGCGGATTTTTCAGCCATGCGATCGAGATTGGCGAGCTGATCGAGGCTGAGGGTGTAGAGGTCGGAGACATCCTTGACGATGCCGCGATCGACGAGCTGATCGACAATTTTATCGCCGAGGCCGTCGATGTCCATGGCGTGACGCTCGGCAAAGTGCAGGAGGGCTTCCTTGCGCTTGGCGGGGCAGGCGGCGTTGACGCAGCGGTAGGCGGCTTCACCTTCGACGCGGTGAATGGTGCTGCCGCACACCGGACAATTCTTGGGCATGCGGAAGGGCTTGCGGGGATTCCCTTCCTTGACGACTTTGAGGATGTGCGGGATGACTTCGCCGGCGCGTTCGAGGAGAACCGTGTCGCCAATTTGCAGGCCGAGACGCTCGATCTCGTCCATGTTGTGCAGGGTGGAGCGGCTGACAGTGACGCCGCCGACTTGGACTGGCTGCAGAAACGCGACGGGGGTAAGGGTGCCGGTGCGGCCGACGTTCACATCGATGTTGTTGACGACGGTGGTTTCCTGGCGCGCGGGATATTTATAGGCGATGGCCCAGCGCGGGGCCTTGGAGGTGAAGCCGAGTTCATTCTGCAGACCAATGGAATTGACTTTGATGACCACGCCATCGATTTCGTAGGGGAGTTTTTCGCGTTTGGAGTCCCAGGTGGTGCAGTAGTCGATGACGCCGTCGATGCCATCGCAAAGTTTCCAGTCGGAGGAAGCACGGAAGTGGAGATTCTTGAGGGCTTCGAGCGATTCGGAGTGTTTGGGATACGGGATTTTGCCGTCGACGAAAAGATAGTAGGCGAAGAAATCGAGTTTGCGTTGCGCGGTGATGGAAGGATCGAGAACGCGGATGGAACCGGCCGCGGAGTTGCGGGCGTTGACGAAGATTTTGCCGCCGATGCGCTCCTGCTGACGATTGAGGGCTTCGAAGGACTCGCGAGTCATCATGATTTCGCCGCGAACTTCGAAAGTGGCGGGCAGCTTGGCTTTTTTGAGGGCGGCGGGATCGAGGCGCAAAGGAACGGAGCGGACGGTTGTCACGTTGGGGGTGACGTCTTCTCCGGTGGTGCCATCACCACGGGTAACACCGCGAACGAAGAGGCCGTCTTTAAATTGCAGGGAGATGCTGAGGCCATCGAATTTGTGCTCGGCGATGTATTCGATTTCCTTACGGCCGGTACCTTCGCGGACGCGGCGATCCCACTCGCGAAGCGCGTCGTAGGAAAAAGCGTTGTCGAGACTGAGCATGGGCCGCGCGTGGCGGACGGTTTGGAACCCTTCTCGGGGAGCGCCGCCGACGCGGACGCTGGGTGAATCGGGAGTGCGCAGCTCGGGATGCGCTTCTTCGATTTCCTTGAGGCGATTCATGAGGCGGTCGAATTCGAGGTCGGAAATTTCGGGGCTGTCGGCGACGTGGTAGAGATATTCGTGGTGGCGGATTTGTTGGCGCAGGGATTCCACTTCTTTTTTCAGGGATGCAGGTGCCGCCTTGGCCATTTCCCGTGTCCTTTTGGGTGATGAGGTGCGAGGTACATTATATAGAAATTGGCGGTGAGGATTGTTGGGCGGCGGCTGGGCGCGTGGATGGCACCCTTCCTGCGTCAGGGCAAGCTAAAGGAGGCCGCTACTTGGAAAATTCGCAAGGAATACAAAGACTGGGAAGAGCGTGGCTGCGGGGTTGCATATACAATGTAGGTTTGCGTATGGTACGGGAGAGCATGGATACACACTTTCAGAACGCTTTGCTGATACACAACCCCAATGCGGGCAGCGGCGGAAACGCGCGCCGAAAACAGATTGATGATGCGCGAAAGATGCTGGCGGAGAACGGGATTGAGGCGGAACTGGCGGAGACGACCGGGCCGGGGCACGCGGTAGAGATTGCGCGGCAGGCGACGCTGGACATGCGGCAACTGGTGATCGCGTGCGGCGGCGATGGCACGTTGAACGAAGTGGTGAACGGGCTGGCGAGTTTTCAGAACGGACATCGGGTGCCGCTAGCGCTGTTGCCGGGTGGAACGGCGAATGTTTTGGCGAAGGAATTGTCTTTGCCTTGGGATATACCAAAAGCGGCGCGGCGACTGGTGGGAGCAGAAGTAAAGGAGATTGCGCTGGGATTGGCGACGCCGCTCGAGGAACCGGAGAAGAAACGTTATTTTCTGAGCGTAGCGGGGGCGGGACCGGATGGAATGATTGTGTATTCGGTGGATTTGGAGTTGAAGGCGCGAGTGGGGATCCTGGCGTACTGGTGGCAAGGGG
>JBAVNY010000438.1:0-1716 GCA_049691535.1 Candidatus Acidiferrum sp. | reverse complement strand
AGGCGATGCTGCATTCCGGCGAGGTAGTGGATCATTCCTACTTGCCGATGAAGAAAGTGGACAAGCACTCGACGGGCGGAGTCGGCGATAAGACTTCGTTAATTCTCGCGCCGATCGTAGCGGCGGGCGGGCTTGCAGTGCCGATGATCAGCGGACGGGGATTAGGGCATACCGGTGGGACACTGGACAAATTGGAAGCGATTCCAGGGTTCAATACGGCTTTGACCTTGGCAGAATTTCGTCGAGTGCTGACCGAATGCGGGATGGGGCTGATAGGGCAGACATCGGAAATCGCACCGGCAGATAAAAAAATCTATGCACTGCGCGATGCAACGTCGACGGTCGAAAATATTGGATTGATTTGCGCGTCGATCATGAGCAAGAAGTTGGCGGAAGGAATTGATGCGCTGGTGCTGGACGTGAAGACGGGCTCGGGAGCGTTCATGAGCAACGAGGAAGACGCGGTGCGCCTCGCGGAAGTTATGGTGGACACCGCGCGGCGCATGGGCAAGAAGGCGGTGGCGCTGATTACGGATATGGACCAGCCGCTTGGCCGGATGGCGGGACATTCGAACGAAGTGATCGAGTCGCTTGAAGTGCTGCGCGGCGGCGGTCCGGCGGATTTGCGGGATCTCAGCGTGGAGCTGTCGGCTTGGATGTTTTATTTGGGCGAACGGAGTAAATCTGTCGAGGAAGCTCGCGTTCTTGCGGGAGAAATGATTCGTTCCGGCAAAGCGCTGGAAAAGTTTCGCGATTGCATTCGGTTGCAGGGAGGCGATGCGCGCATTGTTGATGACACGTCCCTGTTGCCGGGCGCGAAGGATGTGGAAGAGATTACCAGCAACAAGTCCGGCTACATTGAAGCGACCCGATGCAGAGATTTTGGGACGGCGCTGGCGATGCTGGAGGGTGGGCGCGGCAAGAAGGAAGACAAAATCGATCATGGAGTGGGGCTGGAATTCCACAAACGCATCGGCGATCACGTAGAAACTGGCGAAAAGCTGGTCACAATCCGCTACAATTCCGAGGCAAAACTGGGTGACGCCAGAAATCTTATCGCCAGCGGCTTTCAGATCGGCGCTACACAGCCGCCTGCACCTCCGCTCATTCGGCGCATTCTGGGCGCCCAGGAGCATTCTGTTTAAGCTTCAGGAACTCGTCTTCGCTCACGCGTTGTAAAGGAGACTGAATGGCAAGATTCGCCGGTGTGCTTGGCATGGCAGTGCTGGTTGGGCTGGCGTACCTGTTCTCTACGGCTCGCAAAGCGATTCAACTGAAAACAGTCTTGTGGGGGCTGGGACTGCAGTTGGCATTCGGCGTGTTCGTGCTGAAATTTGGAATTGGAAGACGGTTGTTTGAATTTCTCGGCGATATTGTGAACAAGCTGCTGAGTTTCGCGTTTGCGGGTTCGGAATTTGTGTTCGGGCAATTGGGAGTGAAGGGCTCGTCGTTCGGGTTCATCTTTGCGTTTCAAGTGTTGCCGACGATTATTTTCATCGCGGCAGTGTTTGCGTTTCTGTATCACATTGGCGTGATGCAGGTTTTCATCCGCGCATTCGCCTGGGTGATGACGAGGGTGATGGGCGCAAGCGGCGCTGAGTCGCTGGATATTGCGGCGAGCATCTTTATGGGGCAGACCGAAGCACCGCTGACGATTCGGCCGTTTCTTAATAAGCTGACCAAATCCGAATTGATGACCGTGATGACGTGTGGGAT
>JBAVNY010000437.1:0-2029 GCA_049691535.1 Candidatus Acidiferrum sp. | reverse complement strand
GTCGAAAAGCCGCCGAGGGATTGGCGAAGTACCTCGATAAGTATGTTTCGAAGGTTCCTGACATTCATTCGCCGGCTACTTCGCGAGCGGAGGCTGCCGCTCGATGAGTGAAACGCGGACAGCGCCGGAAGTGCGAACTCTTGGGCCCGTACCCAAGACCATGCGTGCCGGGGTGTATCGCGAAAAGGGGATCGTCCGCGTCGAAGAGGTTCCGGTTCCCGAGGTGGGCGAAGGCGAAGTACTCATCAAGGTGGCGACGTGCGGCATCTGCGGCACAGACATCAAGAAGATTTACCAACGTTACGTGGAACCTCCCCAGATTCTAGGGCATGAGGTGGCGGGAAGAGTGGTGGCGGTTGGCCCGGGCGTAACGAAATGGAAGCTTGGTGACCGGGTAATGAGCTTTCACCACACGCCCTGCGGCAAATGCTTCTTCTGCCAAAAACGCTCGTTTTCGCAATGCAAACAATACAAGAACACCGGCTTGACCGGCGGTTTCACGCCTAATGGTGGCGGCTTCGGCGAGTACGTCAAGGCTATGCCGTGGGTGGCGGAGCGAGGGATCGTGGCGCTCCCTGACAACGTTAGCTTCGAGGAAGCCACCTTCATCGAACCTATCAATACGATTGTGAAGGCGGTACAAAAGGCGAGAATCGAGCCGGGGGAGACGGTACTAATCATCGGTTGTGGACCGATCGGCTTGCAGTTGCTGATGGTAACGAAATCCGCTGGTGGGCGCATCTATACCAGTGACCCGGTAGCGACCCGGCGGGCAAAAAGTGTCACGCTCGGTGCTATCGACTCTTTTGATCCCATAAGTGGTAAGCTTGTGGGCGAAATACAGGCCCGGACAGAAGGGCGCGGGGCGGACGCGGTTCTAGTAGCTGTAGCGCATCCGGCAGTGGTGCTGGAAGCGTTGGCAGCGGCCAGACCAGGGGGCAGAGTACTGTTGTTTGCCGCGAATGACCCGGTCACCAAGATAGAGTTTCCTGCAGCCGCGGTGGGGATCGACGAAAAAGAAATTCTAGGTAGCTATAGTGCAGCGGTTGATATCCAGGATAGTGCGGCAGCACTCGTGTTACAGAAGAAACTGCCGGTAATGGAAATCGTCACGCATAGGTTCCCTTTGGCTAGAATTCAAGAGGGCCTGGATTTGGCGGCTCGGCCCACCGAAGACTCGCTGAAGATTCTGATTACACACGAATGAGAACAGCCTCCACAAAGAAGACCGAAATTGGGGTGGAAGAAGTGCTGGCCCCAGCGCGTATTGTTGTACCCTCGAAGATGACGGCTGCGGTGCTGTATGGAAGCGAGGACCTGCGCGTGGAACAGATTGATGTGCCGGCCCTTGCTGTGGACGAAGTGCTGTTGCGGGTGCGCCTGGCGCTGACCGACGGGACCGACCTGAAGGTGTGGAAGCGCGGCTATCACGCCAAGATGATTCAGCCTCCAGCGGTGTTTGGGCATGAAGTGGTAGGCGAAATTGTGGCCATGGGCAAGCGCGTGGACGCGAAATGGCGTCTGGGTACCCGCGTCATTGCGGCCAATTCTGCGCCATGTTTCCGTTGCTATCACTGTCGACGAGGGCAGGAAAATCTTTGCGACGATTTGCTGTTTAACAATGGCGCGTATGCGGAGTACATGCGGATTCCAGGCCGCATTGTGCAGGAAAATACCCTGGAAGTGCCGCACTCCGTGGATGATCACAGCGCGGCGTTAGTGGAACCGCTGGCGTGCGTATTGCGCGGAATCCACGAGATGGAAGTGCGCACCGGAGATACTGCAGCGGTCATCGGCTGCGGACCCATTGGATTGAAGTATGTTCGGATGCTTTCGCGGCGTGGCGTGCGGGTGATTGCTTTGGCGCGACGCGATGCACCGCTGGCTGTGGCTCGCAAGCTGGGAGCTTCGGTGACCATCAATGTTACGGAAGTGCCGGACGTGGTGGCGGCTGTGCGAGCTTTGACGGAGGACCAGCGCGGGCCGGATTCGGTTGTGGAAGCCGCGGGAAATCCTGCCACGTGGGAAC
>JBAVNY010000436.1:0-8602 GCA_049691535.1 Candidatus Acidiferrum sp. | reverse complement strand
ATCGAAACATCGTCGGCGCAGGGAATCACGCCGAGAATTTCTGCACTTGCCTTGTAAAATAGCCGGTGCCATACTAAGCGAAGAAAAGGCGAAATAGCCGCAACTCGTTTCCTGTCTTGCCATGCCTACTGACACCATTCTCGAACGGCCCCTGCCCAGCAACCTCGATGCGGAGCGTTCCATTCTCGGCGCCATTCTGCTCGACAACAGTGCCCTCAACACCGCTATCGAAGCACTGAAGACCGAAGATTTTTTCCTGCTGCAACATCGTAATGTTTTCAATCAGATGGTCGCGCTTGGCGAGGCCCAGCAACCCATCGATCTCGTCACCCTGAGCGATGAACTCCACCGTCGCGGTGAACTGGAAGCTTCCGGCGGCGCTGCTTATCTCGCTTCGCTTGCCGATGGCGTGCCGCGGGTCTCCAACGTCGAACACTACGCCCGCATCGTCAAAGAAAAAGCGATGCTCCGCAATCTGGTGCACGCCGCAAACCGCATCCAACAGAACGCTCTCGATGGCGAAGAGGGCGCCGACGCCATTCTCGACGATGCCGAATCCAAAATCTTTGCGCTCGCCGAAGATCGCGTCAAAGCCGGCCTCATCTCGGTTAAAGATATCGTTCGCGACAATTTCGAACGCCTCGAGAAAATCTTCCGCGAAGGTAAAAGTGTCACCGGTATTTCCACTGGTTATGGCGAACTCGACAAGCTTCTTTCCGGCTTGCAGCCTTCCGAACTGATCATTCTCGCCGCGCGCCCGTCCCAAGGAAAAACCGCGCTGGCGCTCAATCTTGCCGAAAATATCGCTATTCGTGGCGGCCTTCCGGTCGCACTCTTCAGCCTGGAAATGTCCAAAGAATCGCTTCTGCAGCGTTTGGTCGCGTCCGTCGCGCAAGTCGATGCGCACAAGTTTCGTTCCGGCCATCTCAGCCGCGAAGACTGGCGCCGCATGACCGAAGGCCTGGGCCAGATTTCGTCCGCGCCTTTGTGGGTCGACGATGCGGGCTCCACCAGCGTGCTGGAAATTGGCGCCAAGGCTCGCCGCCTGAAGCGCGACAAGGGACTCTCTCTCGTTATCGTCGACTATCTCCAGCTCATCAGCGGCCGCGGCCGTTTCAATTCGCGTCAGGAAGAAGTGGCCAGCATTTCCCGTGGCCTCAAAGGGCTCGCGAAAGAACTCCAGATTCCCGTCCTCGTCCTTAGCCAGCTTACCCGCGCGCCGGAGCGCGAAGAACGCGGCCCGCAGCTCTCCGACCTTCGCGAATCGGGAGCCATCGAACAAGACGCCGACGTAGTCATGTTCATCTACCGTCCCAACTTTTTTAACCTCAACGCCACTCCCGAAGAACGCGACATGGCCGACATCCTCATCGCGAAACAGCGCAATGGACCCACCGACAAGGTAAAATTTGTCTTCCGCAGCCGGCTGACCCGTTTCGAAGAAGCGGCTCCCGATGCCTTCTCGCAATTCCAAGGCGGCGACGAGTAACCACACAGCGGGTCAAGAAAACCACACCGGCCAGAACAGCCAAGCCACATCTGTAGCTAAGCCCTTTAGGGCTGAGGCCTTGCACAACGTCATCTCGGCCTTCCCGTGGCCCTCCACGTGCCATCACCCTATTGTCTTTCTCGCGCAGGCCAATACGGCTTTCGTCTTACCACCCGTGAATGGCGTAAACTATTTCTTTCAGGAAAATTCATGACCCGTCGCTCGCAAAATCCCGCTGATTTCATTGGCCGTCCCGTTTGGGCAGAAGTCAGCCTCTCCGCCCTGGAACAAAATCTCCACGCCATCCGCGATTACGTCAATCCTGTTTCGGAAAAACGTAAAACGCCGCGCAAAGTGCTGTCCATCGTCAAAGGCAATGCGTATGGCCACGGCGGCGCGCCCACTGCCAAAGCCCTGGAAAAATTTGGCTCCGATTGGTTTGGCGTTGCGTCCTCCGGCGAAGGCATCGAGATCCGCAAGGTCGGCGTGAGCGCACCGATTCTGGTTCTCGGCGGTTTCTGGCAAGGTGAAGAAGAACTCCTGATCCAACACGTTCTCACGCCGGCGATTCATCGTTGTGAGCAACTACTTACTTTTGAAGCCGCCGCCGCAAAGCTTCGCAAGAAGAACGTCGCCATTCACTTGAAGGTCGACACCGGCATGAATCGCCTGGGCATCAAGCCTTCCGATGCCGACTGCTTTGTCAACCAACTCGCCAAATGCAAACATCTTGAACTCACCGGCGTCTTCACCCACTTTGCGTCTTCCGAAGTACTTACCGACACACCGATCGGCCGCCAGACGCAAGAACAAATGGATCGCTTCTACACCACAATTGATCGTCTGCGCTCGCACGGAATCGACACCGGCATCCTGCATCTCGCTAACAGTGCCGCGATCGCTGCGCGCCCAGAAACCTGGGCGGACATGGTGCGTCCCGGCGCTATTCTCTACGGCTATCATCCCGGCATCGATCCCGTCGAACGCCGTAAAGAAATCGAATCCAAGCTCCCGCTTCGCCCGGTGATGAGTCTTCGCGCCCGCATCATCAACGTCCGCTCCATTCCATCCGGTGAAGGCGTTGGCTACGATGCCTCCTGGGTCGCCCAGCGCCCCTCGCGCGTCGCGGTTCTCGCCGCGGGTTATGGCGACGGCATTCATCGTTCTCTGGGTAATCGCGGCAGCGTGGCGGTGCGCGGCCATCTCGCTCCCATCATCGGCATCGTTTCCATGGATGTCGTCATGCTCGATGTCACCGACGTTCCCGACGTAGCCATCGGCGAGATCGCCACGGTTTATGGTACCGATGGAGATCGCAGTCACCCTGCTAACGTCATCGCGCGCAGCATCGGCACCGTCAGTTCCGATCTGCTCTGCGCGGTCAGCCAGCGCGTTCCGCGTTTTTATCTGTCGTAGTCCGCAGAAATCTTCTTCAACGACTGTCTTGCGTCGCCGCGCTAATCGTTCAGTTCTGTTTTGTCACTCAATGAAGCACCACCTATAATACTTAAAGCTACTTGACGGACTAACTACTTCAAGGGTATATAAGCCAACACATTTCTGGGCTCATGCGAACGAGACGGCGCCCGGAAAGTGGTGAGTCGCAGTCCGCATTACTACGAGGTTCTATGGGCCAATCCCGTTTCACGCAAACAGATAACCCTTCTCAGGCCGCATCCACAGACGTGGGCGCCACAAGCCCGCTGAAGCGTAACCTGGATTTCTGGGCTCTTCGCGGCGCTCTGCTCGGCGCCAGTATCGCGCTTTGCTATACCCTCAACCCTTTCGGCCTGCAAGGTTTGCCCGCCGCCGGGCTCGGTTTCTTTGTGGCCATGGTAATTCTTCTCGCCGAACTTCGTTTACGTCACGCGGAGATCAGTGGCCTGGTGGGTGGCGCTGTTGGCGCCCTCCTCGGTCTCCTCGCGGCCCTCCTCGTTACCCTCGTTGTTTCCCGCACCTCCGAACCAGAATCTACTAAGTCCTTTTTCGAATTTATCTCGCTGTTCGCGTTCTCATTTCTCGGCTTGGTGCTTGGCTCCCGCAAAGGCTTCCAACTTCCTCGCCTTTCCGTTGCGCCGCCTCCTCCACAGCTTCCCGCCACCAATCTGTTCTCGCTGAAGCTTCTCGACACCAGTGTGCTCATCGACGGCCGAATCGCCGACATCTGCGAAACTCATTTCCTCGATGGAGCTCTTGGCGTTCCCCGCTTCGTGCTGCACGAATTGCAGCTTGTCGCCGATTCTTCCGATTCGCTCAAGCGCCAGCGTGGCCGTCGCGGCCTGGAAGTGCTGCAACGCATGCAGAAAATGCCGGGTCTGGAAGTCCGCATTCTCGAAGAAGACATCCCCGGTGTCCCTTCCGTCGATCAGAAACTTGTCGATCTTGGCCGTCGGCTAAACGCCAAAATCGTCACCAACGATTTCAATCTCAACAAAGTCGCGCGTGTGCAGGGCATCGCAGTCCTCAACATCAATGAACTAGCCAATGCCTTGAAGCCTGCCGTTCTTCCCGGCGAATCCATGCGCGTGCTCATCCTGCGCGAAGGGAAAGAATCCAGCCAGGGCGTGGCTTATCTCGACGACGGCACCATGGTGGTCGTTGATGGTGCGCGCCGCCTCATCAATCGCACTGTCGACATTCTGGTTACCTCCATCCACCAGACGCCCGCCGGCAAAATGATTTTTGGACGCCTCAATGAAAACAGCGATCAACTTCCCGCACACCGTCCAGGCAGCGTCAGCAATGGCAGCACACATCTCCGACCAGAAACTACCGCCGCAAACGGCACGAACATCGCGAACGGTAATGGTATTGGCGCGCGTCCTGAGCCCGCCGCAAACTTCGATCCTAACGCCCGTCCCGTTTACTCGGACAACGACCCGGCTTAAATCTCCGCACCGTCCTCAATGACTCTTTTCGCACTCGCGCTGGTCGCGCCGCGACTCCGTTACTCTTCCTATACCGCCTCGCCTAATTGCCGTCCCAGCATTTCTCTTCCACCCATCCATTGAGGTAAACTCTTTTTTCTGCAACCCGGTCTCAAGCCTCTTGGCTCCGCCGCTTCAGCCGGACTGCGTTCTCAACCATGACTCATATTGTTGCCATTCTTCCTGCTGCAGGACTCGGCACGCGCATGGGCGCGGAAACTCCCAAGCAATTCCTCGAACTCGACGGCGTTCCTATCGTCATCCTCAGCCTTCGCCGTATCGCGTCCAGTCCTCTCGTCACCCATATCATCGTGGCCACGCGCGCCGATGAAGTCGAACGCCTCTCTGCCCGCATTCGCCAGGAAAATTTCAAGCAATCCTTCCAGGTCGTTCACGGTGGCGATTCTCGTCAGGATTCCGTGGCCCACGCGCTCACTCATATTCCAGCGGACACGGAACTCGTACTGGTCCACGACGCAGTGCGCCCCTTTGTTAGACTCGAACACATCGCTCGCGTCATTGAAGAAGCGCGCCGCTGCAAAGCCGCCATCCTAGGCATTCCCGCGATGGACACGGTGAAAGAAGTGAAGCGCGCCAGCCTGCCTGAAGATGTCGCGCTCATTACCGGCACCATTCCTCGCGAGCGCATCGTGCTCGCGCAAACGCCGCAAGTTTTCGAAACGCAACTCATTAAGGAAGCTTTTGCACGCGCTGAAGCCGATGGCGTCAACGCTTCCGATGAAGCCGGCCTCGTGGAGCGTCTCGGCTACGACGTCCACGTGGTCCACGGTTCCGAGTCCAATATTAAAATCACCAAGCCCGCCGACATGGAACTGGCTCGCTTCTACCTTAAGCACGAGCAGAAGAAAGCATGAGCTATCGTTGCGGGATTGGTTACGACCTTCATCGCCTTGAAGCAGGCCGTAAACTCATCGTGGGTGGTATCGAACTCCCCTTTGATAAAGGGCCGGTTGGTCACTCCGATGGTGACGTGCTGGCTCACGCTATGTGTGACGCGCTGCTTGGCGCGGCTAGCCTCGGCGATATCGGTTCACATTTTCCTGACACTGATCCCAAGTGGAAGGGCGCCAACAGCCTGATTTTTCTCGAGCATGTGCGCAAGCTCTATGAAGAAAAACAATTCATCATTCAGCATATCGATGCCGTGGTCATCACCGAAAAGCCGAAACTCGGTCCACATTTTCCGAAAATGCGCGAAGTCCTGGCACAAACACTCGGCGTCACCATCGAAAAAGTTCATCTGAAGGCAAAAACCAACGAAGGCGTGGACGCCGTCGGCCGTGGCGAAGCGATCGCCTGCCACGTAGTAGCCACCATCTCCTCCGCCCGCTGGAGCTAATCCTTAGCGTGGCCCACTTCAGACTTTGCCAAGCTCAAAAAATCTCCGTGACCTCTGTGCTCTTCCCTCTGCGTCCTCTGCGTTAAATCTTTTTCTATCCCGTGCGCTAAACTCTCTCCATGCCTCAGTCCGACGACCACATCCGCGAACATCCCACCCACATCAATCCCTTCACGTCGGCCGATGTACTCTCTATCCTTCAATCCGAGCGCTGGCTCACCACCGAACCCACTCCCGAGCAAATCGCCTGGGCCGAACGCGCCGCCGCCCTTCTAGGCCACTACGTTACCGATCGCCAAGGCCTCAGCCACTCACTCCGATTTGTCTTCACCTACGACGCCGCTAAAATCCTGCAATCTCCCGAAGCCCACGCCGCCATCTCTCGTCAATCCGCCCGCGACGTCATTCGCCATCTAGCACTTCTTCTTCTCGACTCCGCCCCACTCACCTCCGACCGTTTCCAGGAACTCATCACCCAGCTCAAAAACAATCTGCAAGTGCGCAGTCGCGACCTCTTCCACCCCATCCGTCTCGCACTCGCCGGCTATTCCGGCGAAGGCGAATTCGACCGCATCATCCTTCTTCTCGATGAAGCCGCAACTCTCCCCTTCGCCACTCCCGTAAAATCCTCCCGCACGCGCATCCTCGAATTCTGTTCCGCCTTAGACTGAAGCGCCGCAAATTCCTGGGTGCCCTCAGACTCACCACCACCCGTCTTGCTGTTAACTGTCGACTGGAAACTGTAAACTTCTGTTCCACCCTAGACTGAAGCCTCGCGAATTCCTTGGCGCTCGCAAACTCACCACCATCCGTCTTGCTGTTAACTGTCGACTGGAAACTGTAGACTTTCCTAATGGATCGGTTCACCGGCATTCACGCGGTTCGCGAAGCTCTCGAAGCGGGCAGCGCCTTCGACCGCATCATCATCGCCAAAGGTCGCCAGGACACCCGCGTCGAAGAAATCGTCCAGCTCGCGCGCAAACGCAGCATTCCGGTTCGCTTCGAAGATCGCAGCCAGCTCGATCGCCTTGCCGACACTCGCGAGCATCAAGGTGTAGTCGCCATCGCCGCTGCGCGTCCTGCCGCCACCGTCGAAGATATTCTCGCGCGCGCCAATCAAGCCAAAGGCCAGATCGGCCTACTCGTTCTCCTCGATGGAGTAGAAGATCCGCACAACCTCGGCGCCATCGTTCGCACCGCGCTCGCCGCCGGAGCTCACGGTGTAATTACACCCGAGCGTCGTGCCGCAGGCCTCACCGATGCAGTCTCCCGCGCTTCTGCCGGCGCATTGGCCCACTTGCCCGTCGCTCGCGTCACCAATCTCGCGCGCACCATGGAAGAATTAAAAGAAGCAGGCTACTGGCTGGTTGGTCTCGATGAAGCGGGAGAAAAAAGCTATACCGAAGTGGATTACACCACGCCAACCGGCATCGTCATGGGTGGCGAAGGCAAAGGCCTGCACGAGCTGACCCGCAAACGCTGCGATTTCGTCGTCTCGTTACCAACTACTGGCCCGGTCAAATCCCTAAACGTCTCGGTCGCCACGGGAGTAGTTCTCTTCGAAGCCCTCCGCCAGCGTAACCACAAAGCCAAACCCTGACTGCTTTATGTCGCTGTGGTTTTTAAGCGACAGCTTCTCCGCGTCCTCTGTGGATCTCTGTGTCCTTTGTGGTACATCTTTTCGTTCTTCCTACTTGTCGTACGCCATCAACGAAAACACGTCCAACCCCGGCAACTTCGCGCGTCCTTGCAAAAACTTCAACTCCACCGCGAACGCTGCACCTTCCACAATCCCGCCCAGTGAACGAATCAATTCCACCGCCGCTGCCGCCGTGCCGCCCGTCGCCAGCAAATCGTCGCACAGCAACACTCGCTGCCCCTTCTGCACCGCATCCTCATGCATCTCCAAACTGTCCGTCCCATATTCCAGCGCGTACGAAATCTTCGCGGTCTTGGCCGGCAATTTGTTGGGCTTGCGCACCGGAATAAATCCCGCGCCCAGCCGGTAAGCCAACGCCGGCGCAAAAATAAATCCGCGTGCCTCGATCCCCGCCACTAAATCGATCGGATGCCCTTCGTAGTGGTCGCAAAGCCGGTCGATCAGCCCGGTGAATCCCTTCTTGTCTTTTAGCAGCGTCGTCAAATCGTAAAATAAGATTCCCGGTTTCGGATAATCGGGCACTTCGCGGATCAACTTTTGCAACTCATCCATTCGCTCGGCTCCTCGTCACTCACTCTGTAAATTCAATTACGAACTGCCCGTGATACTTTGGTTCCACAACACTCGGCTCTTCCATGACGTCCGCGACCCGCGCCATCATCGGCCCTTTTTGCAGCGCTGCTCGCAACGCGCCCAGCTGCTCCGGCGTTCCCATCGCAAACACTTCCACGGTGCCGTCCCGCCGGTTCTTCACATAGCCGCTCAGGCCCAACTTTTCCGCCACGTGTTCGACGTAATTCCGGTACCCCACTCCGTGCACACGTCCAGACACGAAATAGCGCCGTGCCACCACCTCATTTTTCACAGTAATCGAGTTTAGCAGACCCTCGCGCCGTTCCTTCAAATCCCCGCGTGGCTCATGCTCATTTGCGCTACACTGACCACGGCCGTCAGGCGGCGCAGTTCCCGCCCACACGCATCCAACTTCTCATGCCCGGTACTTTCGCAACGCCTCGCAACCTCTACGGTAATTTGCTGAAGTTGGAGCCTAAGTTGTCGTTTGCACGACCAGCTTTGCACGACTGTTTGGATCGTGTACCAATCAGCGCCGTAGGCGCGACAGAGGTCAGCCCAGCCCGTAAGGGCTGGGTACCCAAACAAAACGA
>JBAVNY010000435.1:0-5317 GCA_049691535.1 Candidatus Acidiferrum sp. | reverse complement strand
GTATCGCGCTTGGAATAATGCCCCGTTATAACCCAGGCATCCTGATCGAAGGCTTGAATGGGAGTGCCGGGTGCGCCGAGGATGGAACGCACGCGCCAGCCAATGACGATTTCCACGTCAGCAAGATGAGCGATGATTTCAGCGGGTGACCATTTGTCCGGGGCGGGGCGCTTGCGAAGTTTAGCAGGTGAAGCGCGCTTCATTAATTTTGCGAGTTTTTGCGCAGTGGCGGCCTGAACTTTGATGGGATTCTGGCCGGCAAGTTTGCCTTGGATGCGCTGCACGTATTGCTGAACGGTTTCCTGCATCGGGAACCTCGATTCGGTGGACCAGTCGATTCGAGGATAGTTAAACGCGAACGCGGCGCAATCACCAGAGCCAAATTGCCTCAGACAAATATTTTGGCGGCCACGATAGCTAGATAGAAGGTAAACCGGTCCGTGACGAGAGCGGGTCTCCGTACAGCAATTCATTGCAACCAGCGATGTTTGGGAGTAGGCTCTCGACAATCCTGTTGGCCGGGCGTGCAGCGTGGTGCGCGGTTCGGTACAGAATACTCGTCGCTGCGCCGGAAGCCGGGCTCCGGAGAAAGACAGGTGCCATGTCTGTTGCCGCCGCTCACAAGCTGCTATTTGGCCGTCTGTATCACAGTGTCTGGAACGAGCGCAGGATGGAGTACATCGAGCAGGTAATTGCGCCGACACACGCATTGGGAGATCCGACGGTGTCTGGAGGAGCAGTGGGGCCGGTGGCTTACCGGCGGCAGGTGGAGCGATTTGTAAATGGGTTGCCGGACTTGAAATTTATTGTGGACGACACGATCAGCGAGGGCGACAAACTGGTGGTGTATTGGACGATTACGGGAACGCACAAAGGGGAATTCCTGGGAGTGCCTCCGACCAATCGAAAAGTGACGTTTAGCGGGATAACGATCAATCAGATAGCGGATGGGAAGATTCTGGAGTCCACGGTGATCTGGGATGGATTGGGCTTGCTGAAGCAATTTGGAATCGCCCTGAACGTGCAATACGAGATGTTGGCTGCGACCGCCTAAACATTCTATTTTCAGATAAATACAGAAGTACAGGGCTGGTACAGGTGACGTTTTCGCATTGGCAGGCTGATACGTCGTTGTCCGAGGTGTGCGCACATCCGAAGATAACAAGCGCAACCTGGGTGGGTAGCCTGGGTTGAACTGAGCAAGTTCGAGTTTCCAACACATAAAGGAGATTGAAGCTATGACGAAGGGAAAGTTTGTCTTGGGTTCGGTTCTGGGTGTGGCCCTGCTCTGTGGCGGCGTAGCGATTGCACAGAAGCCGGAGCGGGACATCAGTGCGCAAAAACATCCCAACCTCGCGGCCGCCCAACGGCTGACCGATCAGGCGTTCAATAAGATTTCGGCGGCGCAGGAAGCGAATGAATTCGACATGAATGGGCACGCGGCGAAGGCCAAGGAGTTGCTGGACCAGGCCAATCACGAGTTAAAAATAGCGGCAGAAGCGGCCAACAAGAACAAGAAGTAAGCATTTCGGGATAATTGAGTGCCCCGGTTGGCTCATAACAGCGCTGACTGGGGCTTAGTTTTTTGGGTCCTGATGTAAATTCTCAATAGGCGGCGGCATCACTAGTGCGTATGCTTGGAAACTCGTTGATTGAGAGACCTGTTATGGGCAGAGGAAACGGTGGGAAAATTGGGTTGCTACGATTCGCGGCGACTGCATTGCTGCTTGGATGTGGGTGCTGCCTAAGCGTGGCGCAGGACCTACCGTCGTCGAATCCGGATGCGATGTCGGTGCCGGTGTATGTGCAAGACTTGGAGCTTTCCGCATTGGGCCCGAATGGGCCGGAGCGAGCGAATCCTCAGGGAGCAGGCGCGTCGGCAAGAACTCCGCAGTTCAGAAGCCAGTCTGCCAATACACTTCCTCAGTCTCCGGTAATTTTTCTGGATTCCGATGTGCCTGCGGTGCGGGCGCGCAAGCTGATCGAGTTTTTCTCGCAGACGCTGGTGCAAACGCTGCAGAAGAGTGGCTACGCGGCCAAATCCGCGCAAGGGTCGCGGCCAGACGATGGGGTGATGCTGCGCGGGATCATTGCCGAGGTCGATCCCATGAACCGCGTACGCAAAGCAATACTAGGGAGCGGGTCGACGAACCCGAGATTTTCATTGTATGTGGCTTCTTTCAACCTGGCTCGACCGGACCAGGCGCTGTACCAGATCGCGCCGGTGCAAGATGACGATCCGAGGTTCGGGCCAGTCATCGCTCTGAACAACTATATTCCGATGATGAAATACGAACTGGCGAAAGATCCCACGGAAGATGACATCCGCAAGATTTGTGGGGACATAGCGGTTAATCTTGGGAAGCTCTTGAAGGCAAATCCGGATGCGTTTCGGCATTGAGGGGAGCCGCACGTGGCGGCGCTTCGGTGCTGAATATGGAAAATTTAACAGTGCGCGGTATTGAAAAGTGCTGCGAGTTCGAGCAAGATTTTGACGCTGCACATTTTCACCGCTATTCGTAGGCGAGGAACAAGGGTTCGTGGCAAGGACTGAACATACCGTGCTGAGCAGGCTTTCGAGGCCACTGGCTTGCCTTTTGACGGTGTGTGCCTTGGTGTTCCTGCTGCAGGTAGCTCCGCACACCCACGCGAATGGCCACGATGAAGCGGCTTGCCGGGTATGCCAAGCAGCGCACCTAGGCGTTGCCCCGGCGGTGGCTCTACCTACCCTTACGGTGCCGCTGGCAGCTTTCGGCATCATAGCTACAGCGGTAGAACTTGCGCTGTCCGAGTTTTTCTATCACCAGTCCCCCTCGCGCGCCCCTCCTACCTGCGTCCTGTAACGCTTCAGGTTCATCTAAATAGGTGCATCAGCCGGAGCTGATCGCGCTGCCGCTGCATTCAGGCGGTCTCCATGAACCCACAACTCGCTCCCCTGGGGCCGGAGGAAATATGCAATTCAGTTTTCGTGGATTAGCTGTGGTGGTATTGCACTTATTTATTTTTGGAATGGTAGCGGCAGCGCAAGTAGGAAATTCGGGATCGATTGAAGGAATGGTGAAGGATCCATCGGGGGCCGCAGTGTCCAAAGCCGCCGTGTCAATCACCAATGTGGTGAGCGGCTACAACCGTACGATGACAACGGGGGATGATGGAACGTTTCGTTTTTCGAATTTGCCATTCAACCCGTATCATCTGACGGTAACGGCGCCGGGATTTACAACGTACATGCAGGACGTGGAAGTGAGGTCGTCGGTAGCAGCGAAGGCAGACATCAATTTGCAGGTGGGGACGTCGGTGACTTCGGTGACGGTGGAGGCCGATGGTGGCGACCTGGTGGAAAACAGTTCGACGTTTCACACCGACGTGGACCGAGACATGTTCAAGAATGTGCCGCTGGAGAGTGCGTCCTCGTCGGTGAGTTCGCTGGTGACGCTGACCACGCCGGGAGTGGCAGCAGACTCGAATGGGTTGTTTCACGGATTGGGGGATCACGCGCAGAACCAGTTTTCCGTGGACGGGCAGCCCATTACGGATCAGCAGAGCAAGGTTTTCTCGAACCAGATTCCGTCGGAATCGATTCAGTCGCTGGAAGTGATTTCCGGAGCGCCCCCGGCGGAGTTTGGCGATAAGACCAGCTTGGTGATCAAGGTGACGACGCGGTCGGGGCTGGGCGTGGACCCGGCGCACGGAAGCGTGGCGACTTCGTACGGAAGGTTTGGGACGCCGAGCATTTCGGCGGACATGGCCTATGGCGGGAAGACTTGGGGCAATTTCATTGCGGTGAGCGGCCTGCGTTCCGGAAGATTTTTGGATCCGCCCGAGCATTCGGCGCTGCACGACAAAGGAAATGAGGAGAGTGTGTTTGATCGCGTGGATTATAAATTTTCCGACGCGAATACGTTACAGCTCAACTTGGGGTACACGCGATCGTGGTTTCAGACCCCTAATTCGTTTGACGCGCAAGACGCGGCGGCCTGGTCTTTAGCGTGCGCGCCGGGACAAACAGTATCGTGCGGAGGTGTGGGGCCAACGGGAGAGGTGGTGGGTCCGCAGGATCAACGTGCGAAAATCGGGACGTTTAACGTGGCGCCGAGCTTCGTGCATTTGATCGGGACGGAGGCGGTGTTCACGATTGGGGCGTTCGTGCGGCAGGACCAATTCAAATATTACCCAAGCTCCGACCCGTTCGCCGATTTCACGCCGAACCTGCAGAGCGACAGCATCGGGCAGAGCCGCCGGCTGACCAATGCGGGAGTGCGCTCAGACATTTCTTACGTGAAGGGAACGCACAACATCAAGGCGGGGATCACGTACGAACAGACATTTTTGACGGAGAAGGATTCGTTCGGCATCGTGGATCCGAATCTGTTGGCATCACTGACGGCGGCGACTGGGGCTCCGTGCCAAGTTGCAGGGCTGAACATTGCGCCACCCTGCACTACGCTGGCGCCTTACGACCTGACGGCGGGAGGAAAATATTATTTCTTCCCAGGGCATACGGATGTGAAGGAATTGGCTCTGTACGTCCAAGACACGATTACCAAAGGGAATTGGGTTTTCAATCTGGGGATACGGGGGGATAAGTACAACGGAATTACCAGCGCCGGCCAGGCTGAGCCGCGGCTGGGAATTTCTTATCACATCAGACCGTCAAACACGATTCTGCGGGTATCGTATGCGCGAACGCTGGAGACGCCATTCAACGAAAATTTGATATTGGCGAGCACGGGATGCAGCGATTCGGTGGTGAACGCGTTGCAGGCGGCCTTGCAAGGTTACCCGTGCATCACCAATCCGCTAAGTCCGGGCTGGCGAAATGAGTTTCATGCCGGCTTCGAGCAGGCGTTCGGCAAATATCTGGTGATTGATGCGGAGTATTTGTGGAAGTACACGCATCTGGCGTACGACTTCAGCGTGTTTGGAAATACGCCGATTACCTATCCGATTGAATGGCACAATTCGAAAATTCCGGGATACATGCTGCGCGCCAGCGTGCCGAACGTGCATGGATTCACCGCGTATTTCGTGGCGTCCAGTGTGGCAGCGCGATTTTTTCAGCCGCAGGTCAGTGGGATAGGTGTGACGCCGGCGGGCCAAGGCGGGACGGGAGTGTTTCGCATCGACCACGACGAACACTTCAATCAGACAACACATTTGCAATACCAGCCATGGAAGCGCGGGCCGTGGGTGGGTTTCAACTGGCGGTATGACAGCGGGCTGGTGGCCGGTGCAGTGCCATTTGCTACCAGCGCAAATCCTGCGGATCCCGGCTATCAGGTGAATTTGGCGGGGCTGACCGCGGACCAGCAAATTC
>JBAVNY010000434.1:0-2880 GCA_049691535.1 Candidatus Acidiferrum sp. | reverse complement strand
GTAGTAATCCTCAAACACCAAATCACGCCGTCCGCTTCGCCACTCCCGCACGACTCCCCACGATCCGACCACTTCTTCACCCTCTACGGCCACCTCGCCACCTCCACCATCGCCACCCTCCAACCCGGCCAACACATCTCCGCCGGACAATCCTTCGCCACCATTGGCCATCCCCACGAAAATGGCGGCTGGTCTCCTCATCTCCACGTCCAAATCCTTCTCGATCTCCTCGACCTCGGCACCGATTTTCCCGGCGTAGCCTTTGGCTCCCAACGCGCTGCTTGGACCAGCCTCTCCCCCGATCCCAATCTCATCCTCGGCATTCCCGAAAAATTATTTCCTCCCGCGTCACCCGATCTCCCAGAAACTCTAGCTGCCCGCCAATCGCTCCTCGGTAAAAATCTCAGCGTCTCCTATGCCCAGCCGCTGAAAATTGTCCGCGGCTGGCGCCAATTTCTTTACGACGACACTGGCCGCGCCTATCTCGACGTCTACAACAACGTCCCCCTCGTCGGTCATTCCCACCCGCGCGTCGTCCACGCTGCCTCCGCACAACTCGCGCTTCTCAACACCAACACCCGCTATCTCCACGACAACGTGCTTCGCTACGCCGAACGCCTCACCCAACTTCTTCCCGCCCCACTCCGCGTCTGTTACTTCGTCAATTCCGGCAGTGAAGCTAACGAACTCGCTCTCCGTCTCGCTCGCGCCCACACCCATCGCGAAGACGTCATCGTCCTCGAGCACGCCTATCACGGCCACACCAGCACCCTCATCGACATCAGCCCCTACAAATTCGACGGCCCCGGCGGCACCGGTCGCAAACCCTGGGTCCACGTCGCCGAACTTCCCGACGACTATCGCGGACGCTTTCGTCGAGGAGATCCCGACCTCGCCAAAAAATATGCCGCCAGCGTCGCCAGCATTCTCGATAATTGCAAAAAGGAAGGTCGCGCCGTCGCGGCCTACATCGCCGAAACATTACCCAGCGTCGGTGGACAAATTGTTTTTCCGCGAGGCTATCTCGCCGAAGCCTACCAGCACGTCCGCGCTGCCGGTGGCGTGTGCATCGCCGATGAAGTCCAGGTCGGTTTCGGCCGCCTCGGCACAAATTTTTGGGGATTTGAAACGCAACAAGTTGTTCCCGACATCGTCGTGCTCGGCAAGCCCATCGGCAATGCCTTTCCACTCGCCGCGGTCATCGCCACGCCGGAAATCGCCGCGTCGTTTGCCAATGGAATGGAATTCTTCAGCACCTTCGGCGGCAATCCCGTAGCCTGCGCCGCTGGCCTCGCCGTTCTCGATGTCCTCGCCGACGAACATCTCCAACAAAACGCTCTCAACGTCGGCACCCGCTGGATCACCGCGCTAAAAGACCTTCAGCACACACACACAATCATCGGCGATGTCCGCGGCTCCGGTCTCTTCCTAGGCATCGATCTGGTCAACGATCCTGCCACACGCGCCCCCGCCACCAAGCAAGCCACCTACATTGTCAATCGTCTTCGCGAACGCGGCATTCTCGCCGGCACCGACGGCCCGCACCACAACGTAATCAAACTCCGCCCACCACTAATCTTCTCCGACGCCGACGCGGCTCTCTTCACCACCACGCTGGCTTCGATCCTCACCGAAGATCCCAGCCTTCCGGATCAGTCCTAGGCATCAGCACTATTGCGTCTACCACGCCTTCTGCATCGAAATTTTCGATACTTTTCTCCGCGTTTTTCTGAAACGATTCTCTGACCGTTCTCATCGAACTTTATGACACTCAAAAACGCGCCGAGGAGGCCCACCACCATCATGACCAAAACAATGACCGCCACCGACACCAAATCTGCCACCAAAACCAAAGGCTACGCCGCCGCCACCGTCAAAGCTCCGCTCGCTCCATTCGAATTCGAACGCCGCGTTCCCCGTCCTCACGACGTTTCCATCGGCATCTAATTCTGCGGCATTTGCCACTCCGATATTCACCAGGCTCGCGATGAATGGGGCGGCTCCATTTTCCCCATGGTTCCCGGACACGAAATTACCGGCGTCGTTTCCGCTGTCGGCGATCAAGTCACAAAATTCAAGCCTGGCGATAAAGTGGCCATCGGCTGCTACGTCGACTCCTGCCGCACTTGCGAATATTGCCGCGCCGGTCTCCAGCAGCACTGCGTTAAAGGTGCCGTCTACACCTACAATTCCCGCGAATACGATGGCACGCCCACGCTAGGTGGCTACTCCGAAAAAATCGTCGCCGACGAAAATTACGTCTTGCGCGTTCCCGATAATCTTCCGCTCGATGCCGCCGCCCCGCTGCTTTGCGCGGGAATCACACTCTACTCCCCGCTAAAACACTGGCAAGCCGGCCCCGGCAAAAAAGTTGCCATCATCGGTCTCGGCGGACTCGGCCACATGGGCGTCAAATTCGCCCACGCACTCGGCGCCGAAGTCACCGTTCTCAGTCAATCGCTTCGCAAACAAGCCGACGGCAAACGTCTAGGCGCCGATCATTTCTACGCGCTCTCCGATCCCTCTACTTTCGAAAAGCTCAAAAATCATTTCGATCTCATCATCAACACCGTTTCCGCCGACATGGACTGGAATCAACTCCTAGACCTCCTCAAAGTCGACGGCTCCATGGTCGTCGTCGGCCTTCCCGAAAAAAATGTGCCGCTCAGCGCGCAACCTCTCGTCGCCGCGCGTCGCAGCATCGCCGGCTCACAAAATGGTGGCATTCCCGAAACTCAGGAAATGCTCGACTTCTGCGGCCAGCACAACATCGTCTCCGACATCGAACTCATCTCCATCGACAAAGTCAACCAAGCCTACGAGCGCGTCCTAAAAAGCGACGTCCGCTACCGCTTCGTAATCGACATCGCCACTCTGAAC
>JBAVNY010000433.1:0-3203 GCA_049691535.1 Candidatus Acidiferrum sp. | reverse complement strand
GCGGTACGAGCAGGGATGGAACTGCGCATCAGAATCACCTCGAAGGAAGATGCGCGCATTTTATCCTGTTTTGGGAAAATGTCACTGCGGCACTTCAAGTAACGCAAGAAGAAACAAAGTTCGAAGGTTAGTACGCGGCGCGGGTGAGGCGGTCGCGGATGGCGACCCACTCTGGCCTGTCTGGCGGAAGCTCCACAGCGATCCAGTCGAATCCTTCGTTATCCATGGCGTGAAGCGCGGTGTAAAGCTGCGCAGCATAGTCGGCAGGCTTTTCCGGCATGCGACGCTTTTTGGCTGCCGCGGCATTGTAGTCCAGCCAGAGATACCCACCTTTACCGGATTGCGGGAGATGGCCACGATTCACGAGGAGCACGCGAGTTCTCGGGCTGTAATGCTTTTTGTGCTGGCCTGGGGCACGATCAGCTTCACCGGATTCGGATTCCGCTGGCCTGATGGCGTTCGAAGTGTTCTCGACTAGCGCCATGCCGGGACGCAGAACTTCCAGACCGTCTTTGCTGACCGCGATCACGGTGGATTCGAGGCCCACTTCGCAGGGACCGCCATCGAGAAGAAACGGAGTATCTTCGCCGAATGCGGCGCGAACATGCTCAGCGGTAGTCGGAGATAATTGCGTGAAACGATTGGCGCTGGGCGCGGCGATGGGAATGCCGGCCTCGCGTAAAAGTGCGAGAGCGACCGGATGGCGGGGAACGCGAATCCCAACGGTGGTTAGCCCGGCAGTGGCTTCATCGGGAATAAAAGGCTTCTTAGGAACGACGAGAGTCAGTGGTCCGGGCCAATATTTTTCGGCGAGGCGTTGTGCTTCGGGCAGCCATTCCTTCGCCAAGGCGCGTGCTTGGGCGATGCTGGAAACGTGAAGGATTAACGGGCTGGTGGCGGGGCGGCCCTTGAGATCATAAATTTTGCGTAGCGCAGCAGGGTCCAACGCATTGGCGCCCAAGCCGTAAACGGTTTCGGTGGGGAAGACAACCAGGCCGCCGGAACGGAGGATATTTGCGGCTTTTTGGATGTCTTCCTGGCTGACCATGGGTGCAGCCATTGTCTCAGATTCGGTGGCCAGAATAGAAAAGGCCGTGGAGGGCTGTTTACAAAGGCGAATTGCAGCGGGTGCGTATCGAACGGCTCAACGATTTGGAAGATAGGCGACGCCGCAGCGGAACATTTCCTGTAGGGGAATTTCGTTGGTGTAGACGACTTTAGCGGGTACAAAGATTGCGGGAGCTTCGCGGGATTCCGGCGAAAAGGGAACTGCAATGCGCAGCACGGCACCGACTTGGTAGCGATACTCGGTTTTGAAGCTGAGGCCGCCGCGAGACATGTCGATGCAATGGACGACATCGTCGCCGAAAGCGTCGGTGCGAATACAAGCGAAGAAGTTGACCTTGGCGCGGATACGATCTCGACGAGCGCAACACCGTAGGCGTGGATGCGATTTTGCGAGCCGAGGCGGACCGTGGAGTTGGTCATCTTGGCAACCTGGGGAAGGGGCCAAGGTAGTTACGAGTCCAGGACCCGGGCCGAGGGGACAGGTAGTTGTGAGGGCCGCAAAAGTTGGAGCTCCTCTGGCCACGAACTACGGCGCGACGATGTCTTTGAGTTGCGGCTTGACCTGTACGGCCGCGAGGCTTGCGGCGTCCCAGCCTCCGCCGAGCGCCTTCACCAGAAGAACGGTCGTAACGAGACGCTGGCCCTCGATGGTGGCAGCTTGTTGTTCGCTGTTGAGCACGTTTTCCTGAGCGCTGACCACGTCGAGATAACTGACCAGGCCGCCTACGTAGCGGGAATTCGCGATGTCCAGTTGGCGACGCGAAGAGGCGACCGCGGCGTTCTGCGAAATACGCGCTTCGTCGAGTACTTGCAAACCGGTGATGTCGTCCTGAACTTCGCGGAAGGCATTCAAGACGGTATCGCGATAGCTGGCGACATTCGCGGTGTAGCCTGCTTCGTAGAATTGCACTTGAGCGCGACGCGCGCCGCCAGTGAAGATGCTCTCACCAACGTTAGCGCCCACAGCCCAGAGAGCGCTTTGCGCGTTGAACAACGAGCTAAGACTGGTGCTCTGCCAGCCACCTTGCCCAAACAACACCAGCGAAGGATAGTAGGCGGACTTGGCAATACCGATTTGCGCGTTGGCTACGGCCATCAGGCGCTCGGATTCGGCAATGTCGGGGCGGCGCTCGAGTAAGTCGGATGGCAATGAGGTATCGAGATTCGGAGGCTCGGCGCTTAGCTCGCGAGAGGCGAGATGAAAATCGGGAGCGGGCGTGCCCACCAGGACGGCGATGGCATCTTCATACTGCTTGCGCTGTTGGCGCAACAGTGTGGCTTGCGTGCGCGCGGTCTCTAGCAGCGTTTGTTCTTCCGCGACATCGAGGCCCGAGGCCAAGCCGCCGGCGTGCCGCGAATTGACCAGGTCCAGACCGCGTTGCAACGTTTCCACAGTGCGATTTAGCAGGCCGATTTGCGTGTCGTCCTGGCGAAGCGAAAAAAAATCAGCGGCTAGTTCCGCGGTCAGGATCAAGCGCATATTTTCCAAGTCCGCGGCGTTGGCCTGGAACGATGCTTGTGCGGCCTGAATGGAGCGTCGCTTACGACCGACGAGATCCACTTCATAACTGACATTGAATGGCAAGGTGTAGGCGTTTTGTGTCACCGAACCAGAAGGTCGTATGACTGTGCCGGTCGGCCGGTTACCTGGATAGTCCTGGCGGCCAATGGAGGGATTCACCGAAGACGTTGGAAACAACTGAGCATTCTGAATGGCTGCGGACGCGCGGGCCTGATCGTAGTGGGCCAAGGCAACTTTCAAGGTTTGATTGGCGGCGAGGAGTTGAGTCTCCAGCAGATTCAGATCGTCGTCATGGAAAACGGTCCACCAGGTGGTCTTGGGAACGGAATCTTTGGGCACCGCTTCGCGCCAAGGCTGCACGATGTCCCACTTGGCAGGCACGGGGGCTGTGGGCCGGTTGTAATTCGGGCCAACGGTGCAACCCGCGATGGTGAGAGCGGCGAGCAACGAAGAGAGCGCCAGTAAACGCCGGCTGAAAAATCGTTGTCGAAAACCCATCAGTGATTCTTTCCGGAATTCGCTGGGGGTTGTTGCGGTGAGCTAGCAGGTGCGGGTTGCTGCCCAAGTTGCTGCGGGGAACCCGATTGAGTGGGAGGAGCAGGCACGGTGGGAT
>JBAVNY010000432.1:0-1811 GCA_049691535.1 Candidatus Acidiferrum sp. | reverse complement strand
GCATTCCCGGACTGGCTATTTCCGAAGCGACCTGAAGCCCGCGCGAAGCTCTTCGGTAAAGAGATTCGGCTGTTCCCAGGCGGCGAAGTGACCGCCCTTGTCGACCTTGTTGTAGTGTATGAGGTTGGCGTAGGCCCGCTCTGCCCAGCTCCGCGGGGCTGGATAGAGTTCGTCGGGAAAGACGCTCACGGCGGTCGGGACAACGACGCCTCTGACCCCGAAGAACGAATAACCTTTGTTCTCCCAATAGAGACGAGCCCCCGAGAGCGCCGTATTCGTCAACCAGGTGAGCGTGATGTTATCGAGGACGTCGTCTCGCGTGAGGCCTTCACTCCCGCCGGCAAAAACACGCGCGATCATCTCGTAACTGCGCGCGTCGTGATCAAGGAAATAAGCCGCAAGGCCGATGGGTGAATCCGCGATTCCGTAAAGCGTCTGCGGTCGCAACCCCATCTGGAAGCCGTAAGCGATGCCCTTTTGATATACGAACTGCAAACGCTCGTAAGCGACCTTCTCGTCGGCGGAGAGATTCGCCGGAGCCGGTGCGCCGGAAAAGGCCAGCTTGTCGATGTCGAGTGGAATCACGTTGGCCATGTTGGTGTGAATGCCCAGCAACTCCGGTGGCGCCTGCACGCCCATCAGCTCGACGATGACTGCGCCCCAATCTCCGCCTTGCGCCACGAAATTGTTGTATCCGAGGCGCTTCATTAAAACGGTCCAGGCACGTGCAATGTGCGCGGGGTCCCACCCGGTCGTCGACGGCTTGCCGGAAAAACCGTAGCCGGGCATCGACGGGATCACGACATCGAAGGCATCTGATGCGTTCCCGCCATGAGCCGTGGGATTGGTGAGCGGATCGATGATCTTCAACTGTTCGGTGATCGAGCCGGGCCATCCGTGCGTAACAATGAGCGGCAACGCATTTTCGTGTTTTGAGCGGACGTGAATGAAATGAATGTCCAGTCCGTCGATCTCGGTGATGAATTGCGGCAGGGCGTTCAGTTTCGCCTCGCACTTACGCCAATCGTAATCCGTGCCCCAATAGTGCGCGAGCGCCTGGGTGGTCGCGAGCTGCACGCCTTGCGATGTATCTGTAACCGTCTCTCGTTCAGGCCAAATTGTCGCCTTGATGCGCCTGCGCAATTCGGCAAGTTCGGCTTCCGGAAAATTCACTTTCTGAAACGTACGAATTGCATCTGCCTGCTCGCTGCTTCGTTGTGTACCGGTGGTTTGGGTCATGGGGTCCTCCTTTTGAATAGTTTGGATTTTTCGTCTGTGGACCTGGCGATTATTGCTTTGCGTCCCTGGAAGGACGAATTCCGTCGGTAGGCTGCTGAGCCTATCACAAAATAAGCGTCCTCAGCATTAAGTACCGGCAAGTCTTAGAGCTTTATCGGAAGCGCGCTTCCTGCGAAGTGGATGACGGAAGCATGGTGCTCTGGCGCGCTTTCGGTAAAGCGACTTGGAGGGAGCCGCGCGGGTTTGCGGCGGACGCGGACCCTATGCAAATTGAATAGAGGGAAGAGCTGACGTCGAGTTGTGCCGGAACTGTTTGGCGGAGCACAGCAGCTGAGACACTAGGGTTGGAAGCTGGCTACTTCGAAAAGATGTCGTGAAGAGACTGCCTGAGGAAGCCAGAAGAAGAGATTTGTTCGACGATAAGGCGAACGGCAACGGACCGTGACGAAGCACGCAAACGTTTCTTGATGTAGAGAGTTGTTTCATGCGGCGGTGACCAGAGGTGGAGAACGAAGTTGCATCTCGGTAGCCGTGAACCTCTGGACGACCACCATCGGCCCAGAGCACTTGGG
>JBAVNY010000431.1:0-2871 GCA_049691535.1 Candidatus Acidiferrum sp. | reverse complement strand
CCTTCAAGCGATCCACAGTATCCAGTAGCGCGTCGAAAATATTCGATTCGCTAAAGCCAGGAAAGTACAGGTGGTAGATGGCCTGCCGGACTTCATCTTTATTCTGCGTGAAGTCGACTTCCATCTTCGGCTTCATGTCAAAGGTGACCAGCGCGACCCAGTCTTTCTGATTCAAATTCGGGAATAGTGCATCGGACCAATACTTCGCCTGATATCCAAACCACCCATAGAACCTGGCGCTGAATTCCATGAGAACAACCATGGTGATGGGCGCGTCGCTGTTGCCAAAGTTCGTGATGGTCTGCGGCACACCGTCTTCCAATACTTTAAAATTTTCTTTTTTCAGCCCGGGGATCAAGTCGCCATGCTGCGTGGTTGCCACCACATCAATCGTAACCACCGGCACTTCCACCGAAATGGTGACGCCGCCTTCTTGAGGCTTGTCTTGTGTTGGTGTGGACGCCCGAGGAGCTGGAGCGGGATTGGGCTGCTGCGTTTGCGGCGGTGTGCCCCCCTGCGGACCCGCCGGCGCCTGCGCCGCGATGGTAAAGCTGCTGACCAGAGTCGCGGCCAGCCCCACAAAGAATCTCCGTAAACCTAAATGCGTTCCAATCGTCATGCAGAACCCCCGGTGATTTCCCTGATTGTTGGATGCGTCTTTTTGCTGTCGCGTCGTCGCTCTGAAACCGGGCCAAAAGTGCAGGTTAGACAAACGGCCCGAGATCCCCCACCAGAGCCTGCAAATTCGCATGTTAGTATGGAAACTTAAATGTTGCAAAATACATTCACTCGTCGGGGGTGTTTTCGTGGATTGGAAGCGCATCAGCTTCTTGATTTTCTTGGTGTGGGCCATTGCCGCCAGCAATCCTGGCTCGTCGCAGGCTCAAATTGCGCAAAATCCGCCGGCGATGGGAATTCCGCAGAGTCCCTCGCTTGTAGGCAACACTTCCGCGCTCGCCGCTGAGGCGCAGCAATGGTTGGTGGATCTCGTCAAGATCAATACCACCAATCCTCCGGGAAACGAACAAGCTGCCGCCAAATACATTGCGGGAATCCTGACCAAAGAGGGAATCAATTTTGAGTTTCTGGACGTAAGTCCCGGCAGAAGCGCGTTGGTCGCACGCTTGCGCAGTTCGGCGGTGCCCGAGCCTGCGCGGGCTTTGTTGCTGGTGGCGCACATGGATGTGGTGGGTGTGGACCGCAGCAAATGGTCGATGGACCCATTCGGCGGTGTGATCCGCGACGGCTATCTGTACGGCCGCGGATCGGTGGACGACAAAAGCATGTTGGCCCTTAACCTGGCTGCTCTCGTGGCGTTGAAACGCGGGAACGTTCACATCAATCGCGATGTAATTTTTCTGGCCACTACCGACGAAGAGCAATTTGGCGAGGCCAGTATCAAAATTCTGATTGCCAAGTATTGGGACAAATTTGCGGCCGGCTTTGCGCTAAACGAGGGCGGCAACGTGGTGCTGAAAAACGGCAAGGTTCAGTATGTTGCCGTGCAAGCCGACGAAAAGGTGCCGGTGAATGTCACGGTCATCGCCAAGGGCGTAGCAGGCCACGCCTCGCAGCCTTCAAAAGATAATCCCATCGTGCATCTTGCTGCGGCGATCGAAAAAATCGGTAATTACACCGCGCCGGTTCACCTGACATCGATTGTCCACCGTTATTTCGAAGGGCTCTCGGCGATCGAGGATGACGAAACGGCAAAGTGGATGCGCGTGATCGACACCCCGGACCGCGGTGAACATGCTCAGCGCGTGCTGTCCGACATGAATCCGCTGTGGAATTCGATGATGCGCGATTCGATTGCGCCAACCATGCTGCAAGCTGGCGTACGCGCCAACGTTATTCCGTCAGAGGCGCGTGCCACGCTGAATATTCGCTTGCTGCCGGGCGATACCATCACTGGATTATTGGCGGAGCTGCAAAAGCAAGTAAACGATCCGCAGATTCGCTTTGAAGTACAGCCCGACGCTGGCCTGGCCGCGCCTAATTCCTCGCTTGAAAACGATTTCTTCGCCACGATCACCAAAGTCTGTGCACGCGAGTTCGGCGGGGCACCGGTATTGCCGTTCATGTCCACCGGCGCCACAGACTCCGCACAATTGCGATTGCACAGTGTTCAGGCTTACGGCTTGCGTCCCATTCCAATGACCGAAGAGGATCAACGGAGAGTCCATGGAGATGAGGAGCGGTTGCCGCTCGCCTCGTTCGCCAAGGGTGTCGACGTCTTTACGCGCCTGGTAGCGGAATTTTCTGTCACGCGCTGAGGCTTGCTTTTGCTTGGTGCTTCAAATAAGAAAGAGTTGCGGCTATGAATTCGCGCCATTCGAAAATTGTCTGCACTATCGGGCCGGCAACCCGCACGCCGCGCATGATACGCAAATTGATGCAGGCGGGAATGGACGTGGCTCGCCTGAATTTCTCGCACGGTACGCACGAGGAACACGCGCAAAGCTTTACTATGCTTCGCCAAGCAGCGCTTGAACTCGAAAGGCCCCTGGGAATCCTCGCTGATTTGCAGGGCCCCAAAATTCGTACTGGTCCTCTGGCTGGTGGTGGCACCGTTACGCTGCGCACCGGGCAAGAATTCATAATTACCACCGCGCAGATTCTAGGCGATTCCACGCGCGTCAACACCACGTTTCGGCCCTTGCCTCGTGAAGTAAAACCTGGCGACCGCATTCTTCTTTCCGATGGGCTGATTGAACTGCGAGTCGAGAAAACCCAGGGCCGCGAAGTCATCTGCCACGTCGTGAATGGCGGCATCCTTGGCGAGCATAAGGGTATCAATCTTCCGGGAGTGAAGCTGCGTGTACCTGCTTTGACGCCGAAAGATCGCGCCGATCTGCGTTTTGCATTGAA
>JBAVNY010000430.1:0-2675 GCA_049691535.1 Candidatus Acidiferrum sp. | reverse complement strand
GTTCAGATATTCCAGCACCCAGAGCCAAACCCGTTGCCGAGACGGAGAGCATCAGAAATTCGATCTTCGAAAATATCATTGGTGAGGCGGTGACAAAACGAAGTGAAATAACGATGCCAAAGTTCAGCACCAACAGCCCGGTTACCACTCCACGGATTCCACGTCGCATGGCGATGCAGACAATCGGAATAAATGCGATGTACAACACCTCCATGCCGACTGGACCTCCAAACATAAACCAGAACGCCACCACGAAACTGCCGCCAAATGCCGTGAATTCCACCATGTCGAATAGGGTGACTGCATGAGCCAGCCTTTTCGTGGCATCTCGGGTTGGCGACTTCTCCGAGGGCACCGCAACAATTTGCCGCTTCAGCCAAGGCATCACGTGAATCATCAAGAAGGGCGCAACGCTAAGTAGGCCAATGGTGTCCCCAAAATACCAAGCCGCGGCTGAGGTCCAGAATTGATTCGACTGGATGGTATGATCTGCCCATAAACAAGCGACTCCGGTAAGCGTCGCTAAAATTGCCGCGGTTAGAGAAACCGCAAGGTATCGTAAAACGTCGACTCTACGCGAGAGTGAAGTTTCGATTTCGAACCTACCGCGAAGCAGCTGGCCTGCAAAGGCATATACCGCCGTTCCAACGGGAGCTCCAATGAGGGTGCCCCAGGAATAAAGCGGCTGATGGTAAATCATTATTCCCGCTGCCGCGCTTGCGACTGTGAACACAGCGACGTACCGAGATCCGATGACAACAAGTATCGCGAAGACCAAGCCGATCGCCGGATACCATGCTGTCGCGCCCAGCCTGCTTAAGAGCACCACCTCCGGGCGATTCAGCATTAGGAACAAGACAAAGACAGAAACCGAAAGTATCGCTTCGCGAACAAAAGCGGTCCCGACCGAAGTTGTTTTCGTCGAGGGGCGTACACCATGTCCGACATCCGGGAGCGTGTCTGGCCGATTCGCAGTAATCGTCGTCGTCTGAATCATTATTACCTTGTGCCGTTGCGAAGCTCATTTCTGCGCTGAGCCCGGGAAACAATTTCCAGGATCGGCATTACGCGACGGGCAGCGCTCCTACGTAGAGCAGAGCATCGCGAGTGCCAAACCACACTGCTGTCCGGCATAAGCCACGGTTCCAACCGCCCTGCCTGCTTGCGAATTGCCGATTGGCCTGGGTAAGCTGCAAATCGGCAAGCTGTTCAGTGGACACCGAGAGTGCGAATTTTCGACATCTGTCCACAAACCGTACGTTTCAGGCCGGCTCTTTACCGCCTCCGCGTTCTCTGTGAATCTGCAGTTCGGCGACTCGAAGATCCTCGGCAAATTTGGCCAATCCCTTTTCGCTGAGCTGATTGGATTTGTACAGACTTACTAATTCATCAACCGTCAAGATGTAATCAGACACTCTGAAGACGGCTATTCCTGATTTGATGACAAACGGCCCGATGTAACTGATGAAGTTGGTTCTCAAGCATTGAACTGCTTCTTGCAGATCGTCGCGCGTGGCCGAAAACCATGCCATTCGGCCGTCGAAGCGTTCAGTCTTAAGTTTGAGCATCTTTTTCTCCAGCGGTACATGCCATACGTGGCCATTCTGTCGTCGCCAGTTCTTGGCAAGTGCAAGAAGCAGCTTGTAAAGGTGCTCTTGGATTGCATAACTGGGCTATTTGAGGAGGTGGTGCACGACGAATACCAAAGTTCATGATCGAAAGAAATCGACTTCTGGCCGGACCTGCTGATGTCCAAAGTCGAGTGGGCCGTCGGGAAAATGGCCACACGTCCGAATTCTAGAATTGCGACAACACAGATCTACGTCGGCGGCAGTGCCTGACTGCAGAAGAGCACGCGTATCAAGCGTTAATCGCACCGAACCATCATAAATGTGCGAATTTCCGTTGATTAAACCGGGCCGCATCCTCCCGCCTCCATAAACGCAGTGGCCATTTCGTTGCATATAGCTATCCGTGTACATGACGGTGCCTATTCATGACACCGAAACTCATTTCGTTGAGGAGCAACATGAAGAGCCAAAGAGGATTCTCGTTGATCGAACTGCTGATTGTGGTGGCCATTATTCTGATCATCTCGGCAATCGCCATACCGAGTCTCATTAGGTCAAAAATGGCCGCGAATGAGTCCTCGGCCGTGGCCTCGCTCCGCACCATCAACGTCGCCCAAATTACGTACAACAACGTTTACCCAGCCAGTTTCGCTACGTTAGTGCAGCTTGGACCAAACGCAAATCCTTGCATTAGGCCCACCGCCGCTGGAGCCTGCTTGATTGACAACCTTCTCGCCAGCGGCACTAAGAGCGGTTACACCTTCGTTATCGGCGGTGTCTCTTCGACCGGCTATACGTCGACCGCGACCCCGTCTGCTGCTATCACCGGGACACGACAGTTCTGCACCGACGTCAACCTCGTGATTTTTTACTCTCCGACGAACAGCGGCTGCACGATCGGCACCAAACCACTATAACAAACGATTCTCAACCACATTTGGAGGCACGAAGTTGTCTTTTACTCAGCAAGAACAACGTAACAACGAGTCAGCAGAAAAGCGTCTGCCGGCGGGACTTCCCTTTGTCGCGGATGCCGAACTTACGGAAAAATCCTCCGGGACAAGAATCTTTGCTCGCCTATCGGAAATTAGCCTGAACGGCTGC
>JBAVNY010000429.1:0-2404 GCA_049691535.1 Candidatus Acidiferrum sp. | reverse complement strand
GGTTCGGGGTGGAGCAGTTTGCGACGATAGTGGCTGGGCGAGAGGTTGGCCCAGCGTTTGAAGGCGATGGAGAAGGCAGCTTCGGAGCGGTAGCCGACGCGGTTGGCTATAGTGGCAATGTTGGCGGAGCCATCGAGGAGCAGGCCGGCGGCTATGTGCATGCGCCACGCGGTTAGATAGCTGAGGGCTCCCTGACCTACTAGAGCGCTGAATTTTTGCGCGAAGACGGCTCTGGAACAGCCGGCCTCTTCGGCGAGGGTTTGCAGAGTCCAACGACGTTGCGGGGCTGCGTGCATGCAGGAGATGGCACGGCCTGCGAGAGGGTCGCGGATGCCGCGCAACCAGCCGACGGAATTGTGGCCGTCGGAATTGTGATGATCGGTAGCGAGATAGGCGCGGAGCGCTTGCATAAAGAGAAGTTCGGCGAGTTTCGCGATTACGAGATTTGAGCCTGGATGCTGTTCGGTAAGCTCCTCGGCGATGGCGTTCATGGTCATCTTCATCCAGGAGGAATTGCCGTTGGTGCCGGCACGCAGTACGAGCACCGGTGGCAATGCGGTGAGTAGAGGATTTCTGCGTGGGTCACCGAAGTAGAAAATGCCGCTGAGGAGCACGCTTCGCGCGCCGCCGCCTCCATGCCGGAGGTGGACGGTTCTTCGATAACGAATACCTGGTTTCCATGGCTCGGCACCCGCCGCGGCGAGGAGGGTCAGGAGAGGAACGGGAGGCGCACCGGCGGAGTGGGGGCCGCAAACCTGATGAGACTCTCCGCTGGGGAGCACGAGGAAGTCTCCGGCAGATAGGTCGTGAGTGGTGTTGGCGGTTTCGATTCGCGCGTTGCCGGACAGGACGGCGTAGAACGGTGCGACGGTACTTGCACTTTTATGAATGCGCCAAGGCTCGGTGGTTTCCAAGTGGCCGAAGACGCAGCCTTCGTGACGAAGATCAGCGAGAAGTTGGTCGAGGATATCCATGGCGAGACGCTCGCGAATGAAAGACAGACGGAAACGCATAGACCGTCTGCACTCCCTCACATCTTAGAGTACAGGAGTGACCAAAAAGGTTTAAGGACAAAAACAAGGAGAGCAAAAATGCGAGTTTTTCTTACGGGTGCTACAGGGTTCGTGGGCCGTGCAGTGGTTCCGGAGCTGATTAAGGCAGGCCACACAGTGATTGGCTTGGCGCGTTCGGACGCGGGCGCCAAGTCGCTTGTGACGGCGGGTGCGCAGGTGCACCGAGGCGATCTGGAGGATTTGGAGAGTTTGCGGCGTGGAGCTGCGGCTTCGGATGGAGTGATTCACACTGGATTTATCCATGACTTCGCGAGGCTCAAGGAAGTGTGCGAGGTGGATGAGAAAGCCATTGAGGCGCTTGGGTCGGTGCTTGTTGGTTCTGAACGGCCGTTGATCGTTACTTCGGGGACCGCACTGATTTCGCCAGGCCGGCTGGCGACGGAAGAAATGGCGCCTCCGAAACCTGAAGGGTTTCCTCGTGCTTCGGAAGAGGCGGTGGCTTCGCTGGCGGAGCGGGGAGTGCGTACATCGGTGATACGTCTTTCTCCATCGGTGCATGGAGACGGTGATCACGGGTTTGTGCCAACGCTAATCAACATTGCGCGGGAAAAGGGAGTCTCGGCGTATGTAGGCGAAGGGCGCAATCGCTGGACGGCGGTACACCGGCTGGATGCTGGCAGTCTTTACAGACTCGCGATTGAGAAGGGTTCGGCGGGCGCGCGGTATCACGGCGTTGCTGAAGAGGGAATCGCGTTTCGAGATATTGCGGAAGCGATTGGAAAGGGCTTGAAGATTCCGGTTGTGAGTTTGTCGGCGGAGGAGGCAGCAAATCATTTTGGGTGGTTTGCGGCTTTCGCGGGAATTGACTGTCCGGCGTCGAGTAAGCTGACGCAGGAACGGCTGGGGTGGCGTCCGGTGCAGACTTCGCTGCTGGGTGACCTGGAACGAGGGAGTTATTTCAAGCTGACTGGGGAATCAGTCGGGGCTTAGGTCGGGGATAGATGGACATTGCGGCGGGTGTCGCCGAGTCAGTGGCGGCGGCACCCGCGACGCTATCTTGTGCCGGCAGGCTGCCGGCGCTACAGGTCAGGATGCAGTTAGATGGTGCGTTGTTGCAGGGATTCAACACTGTGCCCGACGCGCAGTGGGACTGTCTTCCAGGATTTAGCTTGGGCGATGCTGATTACGTGAAAAATTGTAAACAACGGGACGAGAAATGTGAGGAGGAGGCTGAGGGGAAGAATGGTCATGGGAACCATGGTTGGACCCTGGGGAGCGAGCAAGAGCGCGGTGACGCCGAGGGTTACGGCGAGGACGAGATCAGTGATTCCCAGAAGCTGCCAAAGAATAAAACTGTTGCGATGACCGTGGCGAGTCTCCAGGCGACAAAT
>JBAVNY010000428.1:0-9796 GCA_049691535.1 Candidatus Acidiferrum sp. | reverse complement strand
CAAGATGCGCATCGGGAAAGATGGAACTGAGTTGTGGGGCGGAGGGTGCGGGCGAATCGGCGGTGGGCAGGCCGGGCTCCGACCAGATAACGACGGAAGAATATTTTTGCGCACGCAGGGATTGCGGCGTGAAGCCGAAGGTGCAAACGACAGCGAAAGTGGCTACGTAGACGCGATGCAAAGTGTGCATGGAGACTCTCGATAGCGAGCAGAATAACGATACGGCAATTGGTTATACACCATTCCTGATTCGCACGTTGTGACAAGAAACATTTGCATCGGCAAAGAGGTGTGGCACTATCTCAGCGGAATAGGTGTGCCGCGCAGCATGCGGAGAAACGGAACGCGGAAAAATGGTAAACGTGAGCACAGCGAGTCCCACGAAGGCGGCAACGGCGGGGGAAACGCAGAAATATCCGGCGGCGCTGGCGATGGTGACGGTGCTGTTTTTCTTTTGGGGATTCGTGACGGTGTTGAACGACATTCTGGTGCCGCACCTGAAATCGGTATTCGATCTCACGTATACGAAAGTAATGTTGATTCAATTTGCGTTTTTCGCGGCGTATTTTATTTTCTCGATTCCGTCGGCGAAAGTTATTGACGCCATCGGGTACAAGAAAACGATGGTGGTTGGACTGCTGACCATGGGGCTGGGCGCATTTTTGTTTGTGCCGGCGGCGAGTGCGCTGTCGTATCCCTTATTTCTGTGCGCGTTGATGGTGTTGGCGGCGGGAATTACGGCGTTGCAGGTGGCGGCGAATCCGTATGTTGCGGTGCTGGGGCCACCGGAGACGGCGTCGAGTCGACTAAATTTGACGCAGGCATTCAATTCGCTAGGTACCACGATCGGCCCGTGGGTTGGCGGATTATTGATTCTGGGAACGGCGGGTGCGGGAGTGACGGTTTCGAAGATGCAGCAAGCCTCATCGGTGAAGGTGCCGTACATGATTATCGGGACGGCGCTGATTGTGTTTGCCGTGTTGATTGGGATGTTCAAGCTGCCAACGATTCCGAGTGTCGAGAGGCATAAGGATGGCCGAGACGACGGCAGCATGTGGAAGTACAAACATCTGATTTTGGGCTGCGTGGCGATTTTCACGTATGTAGGAGCCGAAGTGGCGATTGGCAGCTTCCTGATTAACTATTTCAACCAGCCGGAGATTGGGAATTTGCCGGAAGTAGAAGGCGCGAAGCTGGTGGCTTACTACTGGGGCGGCGCGATGGTGGGACGATTTATCGGGTCGGCGATTCTGCAAAAGGTGAAAACGGGAACCGTGTTGGGAATCGCGGCGTTTTGTTCGTGCACCCTGGTGCTGGCGTCGATGCTGACTACCGGGCACATCGCGATGTGGAGCATCATTCTGGTGGGATTTTTTAACTCGATCATGTTCCCCAGTATTTTTACGCTGGGAATCGCGAAACTGGGGCCGCGGACGGGTGATGGTTCGGGATTGTTGATCATGGCGATTGTGGGCGGCGCGATTATTCCGGTCGTGCAGGGAGCGATTGCGGATCGGTTTGGCGTGCACCATGCGTTTGTGCTGCCGGTGCTCTGTTATTTGTATATTGCGTACTACGCGTTGCGTGGGTCGAGGCCGGTGGGGGTGAGCGAAGCGAGTGTAGCTGGGGATTAGGTTGAGATCCTTCGGCGACCCTTGTCGGATCGCTTCAGGATGACAATTCGTCGGGGACGGATCGATCATGCGGGCATGGGCACAATATGTTGTGCCCCTACGAATCAAGGGAGCACAGGCATTTGGCTGTGCTCTTTTTATTCTTGGGGAGGCGATTGTTGCGGCGGAGGTTGAGGTTGGGTTTGCGATTGGGAGAGCTGTGAGGCGGTGTGGGCGGCGCCGTAGGCTTGGCTGCCTTGGTGGCTGCGCTGGTATTCAATTTCAGAATTAAGTCGAGCAAAGGTGGCGCGTTCGCGTTCGGCATCTTCGCGGCGATTGAGCTTGGCGTAAGCTTTGGCGAGATTGAAATGCACTTCGGGACTGCCGGGATTGAGGTGGGCGGCGGTTTGCAATTCCTGCGAAGCTTCCTGATATTTCCCTGATTCAAGAAAACTGCGGCCGAGGACGTAGTGTGCCTCGGCGGAATTCGGGGCGAGCTGCACGGCACGCTGCGCAGAGGCGAGAGCATCGGCGGGGCGACGTGTTTGCAGTTCGACGAAGGCGCGCTGCACGTAGGGCAATTCACTCTGCGGGGAGATGCGGGACTCCTCGTTGAATTGGGCGTCGGCATCTTCGTAGCGGGAGAGCGAGGCGAGTCCGAGCCCGTAAACGTAGTGAAGCAGCGGGGTGGACGGATATTTCTGGATGAGCTGCTGGAGTTTGGGAAAGGCGGCATCGTATTTGCTTTGGTGCAGGAGCAGAGAAATTTCTCCGGCAGATTGGACGAGAGGCGTGTCGGATGACGGAACCTGGTCGGGCAACATTTTCTTGTGGAGAAGAGCGAGTCCCAAGGCGAATTGAATTTGTGGGGCGAGGGGATTGCCTTCGGCTTCGGGAACAAGGAGCGTGGCCGCCCGATCGAACTGCGCGTTACGTATCAGAAGCAGCGCGAGCCGATAACGCGCAACGCGAACGGATTCGGGCGAGCCGCCAAGGCCGAGGCTGGCACCTTTTTCGAGATGAAGCAGGGCGTTTTCGTAGTCGCGAGTTTCAAATTCGCAGAGACCGAGCATGGCCCAGGCGGTGCCGTCCTGATTTTTGGCGACGAGCCAGGATTTCAAATAAGGAATGGCGTCGGCGTAGCGAGCGGCGGAAAAGAGTTGGGTGGCTTGCTGCCATGCTGCGTTGGGATCGCTGGTGATGGCCGGGGCGGATGCGTTGGCGGAGCCGGTGGACAGGCCGAGACGAGTGCGTCCGGCCTCGTTTGCGTAGAGTGCCGCTAACTTCAGATCAACCGTTGTTGAAATTCTTGGAATTCGGTCGAGCTGGATTTGTTCAAAGGCTTGCGAGTGCTGGCCTGCGGCTTCCAAAGCGGCGGCGTACGCAGAATGAAGATAGGGAATATTGGGATTTTGTTGGATGAGGTTGGCGTAGGAGTCGAGCGTCTGCGCGGGGTGACCTTGAGAGACAAGTGCGGAGAGCTGGCCCAGGTTTTGGATTAGAGCGTCGTTGGAGGCGTCGACTTCGCTAGGCAAGAGTGGAATGTGGAGCTGCGCCAGACCGAAAGCGAAAGCCACTTGAGAGGGTGGAGCACCTTGCGCGAAATCCTTGGAGAGAATGGCGAGGGCACGATCGAATTGGGTGGCGCGATTCAGGAGCAGCGCGAGGTGATAGGCAACGACGCGAGCGAGTTGCGGATCGTCTTGGGATGACGCGGAGGCGTGACCCTTTTCCAGATGTTGCATAGCGGAATCGTAGTCGGCGACTTCGAACTCGCAAAGGCCGAGGAAATTTTCCGTGTCGGGAGCCTGCGGGGCGAGTGCGGCGACTTTTCGGAAGGCGGGAATAGCGTCGCGGACTTGATCGGCGTCGTAGAGCAGTGCGCCGAGGTACCACCAGCCTTCGACCCAGTCGGGGCGAAGTTGGAGCGCGCGTTGATAGAGGGGAATGGCGTCGGCAGGATGGTCTGCGTCGCGGGCGGCGGTGGCCGAACGGGAGAGAGACTCGAAATCATCAGCGGATTGCGTTTGGATCGGGCGCGCGATGGTGCGAGGCGGCGGGAAAAATTGGAGGGCGAGAAAGGCCAGCCCAACGACTCGTACGTGGCGACCTACAGTGGTTTGACGCGGCATTTTTTTGCGCAAGTGAGAAACTTTCTGAATCGTAGCATAGCCCGGGAGAACGATTGGGAGGCAGAACAACAGTTGAGATCCTTCGACCGCGGAAGGCGCGCGGCCTCAGGATGACACCTTCAGTGTTGGCAGGTTGTAATGGCATTTTTATCTGTAGACGTGGCTGGATTCCGCGAACGAAAGTGGGCGTGGTATTGTGAAGCGCATGGCAAGAAAACGGGGCTTAAGCGAGTTATTGCGCCGGGCCAACAACGTATCGAGAAGAAAGTTCCTGCAAGCGATGCCGATAGTTGCTGGAGGCGCAGCGCATTTACTGCATGCGCCGATGCGCTTGGGACTTCCGGGAGCGCCGCCGCCTACCTTTGAAGAAATATCCGCCGCACAAAGTGGAATCCATTGGAAGCACGTGGCCGGAATGTCGCCGGAGAAACATTTACCGGAGACCAGCGGAGCGGGTTGCGCGTTTCTGGATTATGACAATGACGGATGGATGGACATTTACCTGGTGAACAGCGGGAAGTGTGACTTTTACGATCCCAAGCCGCCATTGCGAAATGCGCTGTACCGCAACAATCGCGATGGAACGTTTACGGATGTGACGGAGAAAGCGGGCGTGCTGGGTGGCGGGTACGGAATGGGCGTGGCGGTGGGGGACTACGACGGCGACGGGTTCCCGGACATTTATGTCACGCAATACGGGCGCAGCATTTTGTATCACAACAACGGGAATGGCACGTTCACGGATGTGACCGAGAAGGCGGGAGTGGCGGCGCCGGGCTGGAATTCAAGCGCGGTGTGGTTCGACTACGACAACGACGGGCGACTGGACCTGTTTGTATGCGGGTTCGTGGAATTCGACAAGACGATGAGCTGCGGGATCGAAACCAACGGCGTGCAGCATTACTGCATTCCACGAATTTTTAAGCCGCGACCGAGCCGGTTGTTTCACAACAATGGAGACGGAACATTTCGCGACGTGAGCGAAGGGACGGGAATCGCCAGCCATTTAGGCAAGGCGTGGGGCGTGGTAGCGACGGACATTAATAACGATGGATGGATGGACTTGTTCGTCTCGAACGACACGGTAGGGAATTTTCTGTGGCAGAACCATGGCGGCAGGTTCGAAGAAATCGGGCTGCCGGCGGATGTGGCGTACAGCTCGGACGGGCGCGCGCGCTCGGGAATGGGCGTGGATTCTGCGGACTTCGATCAAGATGGCTGGATGGATATTTTTGTGGCCAACATCGATCAGGAAATTTTCTCGTTGTACAAAAACAATCGCGACGGGACGTTTGATGATGTGGCGATGAACGTCGGGATCGGAATGGCGACGCGGTGGATGAGCGGCTGGGGATTGAAGTTTTTGGACTATGACAATGACGGGAATCTGGATTTATTTTTGTCGAATGGATTTCCCGATGATCTGGTGGGCGAATTTTCGCAGCAAGTAACCTTTCAGGAGCCGCTGCTGCTGTTTCACAACGAAGGAAAGAGCTTCAAGAATGTGAGTGGGGAGAGCGGGCCGGTGTTTACGAAGAGTTTTTCGTCGCGCGGGCTGGCGGTAGGCGACTTTATGAATAATGGCGCGCTGGATGTGCTGATTTCGGTGAATGATGGAGCGCCGCTGCTGTTGCGGAATAATGTGGGCGTACAGAATCACTGGTTGGGGATTCAGTTGGTGGGAAAAAAAGCGAATCGCGATGCGGTGGGGGCCAGGGTGACGTATAAGGCGGGAGATTTGCAGCGCAACCGGATGAAAGTGGGTGGCGGGAGTTTCTTGTCGTCGCATGATCCGCGACTGGTGTTGGGAATTGGGAAGCGCACGAAGATGGATTGGGTGGAAGTGAAATGGCCGGGGCCGAGCGGATTGGTGGAGCGATTTGCGGATTTGCCGATCGACAAGTACGTGACATTGATGGAAGGCAGCGGACAAAAGCAGAGCGAGGGCCAAGGTTAGTGGTCGGCTACGGACGACATCACGTGTGGATGAACTATCGAAAAAGAATCGCTATTCCGAATAGGCCTCGCCCGGTTGCGTGATTTGGATTTTGTGATCGGTGAATCGATAGTGCATCTCGGGAACCATGACTTTGGGCATGTGGCAGGTTACGCACGCTTTGGTGCCAACGGGACAAGAGCGTAACGCCGGATGCGTGGCGGGTTTCTGCGAGCCGCTATTTTGTGCGGTCGCGGGCGCGGCAGCGTGGCAACTGAGGCAAACGTGATCGTAATTTTCGGGCACGGAATCCAGTTGATAGTGTGGATCGTGGCAGCCCATGCAGGTAAGGCGCGAATCGCCTTTGCCCCAGCACTTGCTGAGTTCCAGGCGGAACGGCTGTGAGCGAGCGTTGGCGACACCTTTCATGCCGGAGAGTTTAACGTCCCACCAGGTGGCGTGGCACGCGCCGCAGAAATCCACGGAATCCACAGGATCGAGAGAAGCGGGATTGAGGACATAGGGCGGACCGGAGTAGGACGTGCCAGCAAATTCGGCAGCTTGCATGACGGCAACGTGTTTTGCGCCCGGGCCGTGACATGCCTCACAGGTAACACCGAGGAAAAGATTTTTTTCGTCGACCTGATTATTCCTTACCGCGGCGGTGGTGTGGCAGCCAAAGCAGCGCGCGACTTCGGATTGGCTGACGGTGCGATACATGGCTTCGTCGATAGCTGGGACTGAGGTGAAGGCACGAGCGGGCGTAAAGTGGAGATTGTCGAGAGAAGAAAAGAAAGTCACACGCGCTTCGCGATAGGAATTGTCTGGCGCTCGAAACAAATAAGACTGGCCGACGCGCCCAGTACCGAAGGCCCACTGCAGAGTGGCGCCGAGAGTTTTGTCGGGAGATGTTATGGAGTAGTTCGCCTCCGCGCCCTGCGAGGAAATCTCGTAGCGATAGGGCCCAACTGCGAAATTCAGTTTTGAATGAGAATGAAGGAGAGCGTCGCGCTCGGCGAACTGGGCGGTACGCGCCATGGAAGTCTTCGGCTGCGCGGCGAAGATGGTGGGATGGCACGAGGCACAGGCGGACGGCCCGACATATTCATTGCGGGGAAGATCGGGTTTGGTGGGCCAAAAACCGGGGTCGGCGAGATGATCGGGCGTGGAAAGTTGCGCGCGCAGGGCGCATGGAATCATAAGACAGATGAGCAAAAGGTAGAGGGAGCCGCGCAAAGCTGCCGCCACGCGTTGCAGAATTCGTATCACGCACCACTCTTCCGACCTGGCCTCATTGAGTCAGCTCCGCACGCAGTCCTACTAGCCCGAGTGGGTCACTGACCCGTTAGGAGAATAGACGCGAGAAGAGCGACCTTGGATACCTGGTGGCGCCGATTAAGTGCATTTCGGCGGAGCGGTGGACTTGCGGACGACCAACTCCGGCTCAATGGCGATTTCAGGAACAAAAGAAGCGCGCTCCTCGATGCGGTCGAGCAGCGTTTGCGCGGCAATGCGTCCCATCTTGAGCAAAGGCTGGCGTACCGTGGTCAGCGGCGGGATAGAGAATGATGCCAAAGAAATATCGTCGAATCCCACGACTGAAATATCGTGAGGAATGTTGAGTCCAGCTTCCTGGAAGGCGCGCATGGCGCCAATCGCGGAAATATCGTTGTAGGCGAAGAGCGCGGTGAAGGGAATCTTGCGTTCGAGAAGCTGTTTGCCGTAGGGATAGCCAAGTTCCGGCGTGGAGTCGATACCTTCGAGCTGCACGACCAGTTCGGGTTGAATGCGGATTTCAAATTCGCGCGCAACTTCTTCGATAGCTTCCCAACGCGCAGCCGAGTCAGAGCTCTTTTCCTGGCCACGGAGGAAAGCGATGCGTTGATGTCCAAGCTGTTTTAGATGATGCAGTGCCAATTGCGCCGCGCGGCGATGGTCCAGGACGATATTGGTGACATTTTCAACTTTTTCGTGGCCGGCCACAGCGATGGTGGGCAGCAGCGGCTGTTCTTCGACGGAAGTATCGATGGTGATGAAACCTTCAACGCCGCGCGCCATCAACATTTCGGAATAGGTCTGCAAGAGCCGCGGATCGTGACGATGCGCGACAGTGAGGAAGAAGAAACCTCGTTCGCTTAGGAACTGCTCGATACCGTTGACGATCATGCCGCCATACGCATCGCCAATTTCTTCGGTGATCACGCCAACGGAAAATGTTCTTTGAACGCGAAGCGATCGAGCGAGAAAGTTCGGGCGATAGTTTAGTTCACGAGCTGCGGCGAGGATGCGCTTTCGAGTGTGTTCGGGAATGGAACGCGCGGCGGAGGAATTGTTAAGCACCGCCGAGACGGTGCCAGGAGTGAGACCGAGATGTTTCGCGACCGCTTTTAATGTGACGGCGCCGCCTTTGGAGTGGGGTGCCTTAGTGGATGTCATGCCGAGTAGACCTGTGAGCGACTTTCCCGCGATGGAATGCGCGCGCCGCATTTTCTGTCAGAGCTCTTCGCACCCCAGCGAAGTCGGAAGCCAGATGAACGGTGGGGCATTCTATCGCGCAACGCTTAATATTGCATGGAAAGAATGGAAGAAATGGTGCTGGGAACACGACCAGCGATCGTTGAGAGCGGAAAGGAACGATACTATTATTTGAAACCACGACGCGCGCATTGCGAGGCCAAAGAGGGTATGTTGCTGAAAACAGAATAGTAATGGTTTTATATTAGAATCGGTATGACAATTGGACCGCATACCAAATCGAGGATTTAGAAATTCCATTAGAATAACGATATTTTTCGCTTGACATGATTTTCCAGTTGATGCCTAATGCTGACAAATGTGGATCTGCGCGATTTCAGGGGTTGAAATCTGCGAGCCACAGCGCTCCTTGTAGGAGGGCGTTTTGCAGGTCGTAGGTCGGTGCATGCAGTTGGGGTGCTTTTCCTAGTTTCCAGTCGAGTAAAAATTGAACTCGAGGTGTCACGAATGTTGAACCGTGCAGGTACGTCAGTCCGTCCGTCCGGCCGCTCTTGGCTCGGACTCCTATCGCTCCTCATCCTCGGAATAGTGGTGATGCTGGTCAGCAGCCCTGTCTCCCAGGCGCAAATTTATTACGGCACAATCAATGGAAATGTGACCGACAGCACCGGCGCAGTCGTGTCGGGCGCGACGATTACCGTGAAGAATGTCGGCACGGGCGCAACGTATAACGCCACGAGCAGCGACGCGGGTAACTTTACCGTTTCGCAGTTGCCGATCGGCACGTATGAAGTGCGCGTGAAACAGACCGGATTTAAGGAATTCGTATCAACCGGCGTAGAGGTGCACACGTCGACGAACACCGAAGTGAACGCGCAGCTCTCCATTGGTGCTGCCAGCGAAACCGTGACGGTGGAAGCTTCCGACGTGCAAGTGCAGACGACATCCGCGGCAGCTGGCGAAGTTGTGGAAGGCCAGCAAGTGCGCGAACTGCCTCTGAACGGCGAAAACTTCATGGGCCTGGTGACCTTGTCGCCTGGCGTTTCGACGGCGAAAGACTTTAACGGAGTAGGTAAGGGCTTGTCCGGTGGCAGCGACTTCACCGTGAACGGCAATCCTTATACGAACAACTTGTTCCTGGTCGACGGCGTGAACAACAACGACGTTGGCTCGAACCGCACGATCCTGGTTTATCCCTCGACGGATGCTATCGCTGAATTCAAGATGCTGCGTAACTCCTACGGTCCGGAGTATGGGCAGGCTTCTGGCGCGATCATCAGCATCACCACGAAAGCTGGCGAAAATCAATTTCATGGCGGCTTGTTCTATGCCGGCCGCAACAACGCTCTGGACGCCAACAACTGGTTTTCGAACGCCAACCAGACCGGAACGACGGAAGAACGTCGCAATGACTGGGGCTATCACATCAGCGGTCCAATCCTGAAGAACAAGCTATTCTTCTTCTGGAACCAGGAATGGAATCGCGAAATCAGCGGACAGTCAGTGTCAGCTTGCGTCCCGACGGCTGCTGAAAAAGCCGGTGACTTCAGCGGTTACGGCGCAGCGACGACCGATCAGTGCGGCGCAACACTGCCGACGATCCCCGCCGCCCTCCAGGCTCCGGGCAATCCTCAAAAATT
>JBAVNY010000427.1:0-7939 GCA_049691535.1 Candidatus Acidiferrum sp. | reverse complement strand
GGCTCGCTTTGGCTACCGCACGGTGCTCGTCTCCAACACCATCATCATCGGCATTTTCATTCTGCTTTTTTCCACCATTAGCCAACGCACACCGATATCGCTCATCGTTTTGATGGTCTTTTGCTATGGCTTCTTTACTTCGCTGCAGTACACCAGCATGAACACACTGGTCTACGCCGACGTCACCGAAGAGAACGCCAGCGCCGCCAGTTCCATCGCTAGCACCTTCCAACAAATGTCCATCAGCTTCGGCGTAGCTTCCGCTTCCCTAGTCACCGCCTTCTTTCTGCCTGACCGTTTTCGCTCCAATCCACCAGAATTTATTGACGGAATCCACCGCGCTTTCTACGTTCTCGGAGCCATGACCATTCTCTCCACGCTGGTCTTCAGCGAATTAAAGCGCGGAGATGGAGATGCCGTAAGCCAACGCAAAGAGATTCACCCTGTCTAGGACTACCTAGCTAGACTGATCACGGCGGACCAGGCGCGCTCAACCGATTGGAGCGTGCTATCGTTGATTTACTTCGTCTCCCGCCCGCAACGCGAGCGACGGAAAATGCTTTGTAACTCATCTCACTTAAATGCCTGACGCGAGCAATTTGATTAGCCACGTCGCTGCCGGGGCCCACCTCACCAAGGCCGATGCAGCCGCCGTGCTTGAAGAGCTACTCTCGGGCCGCATCGAAACGCCGCAAATCGTAGAACTGTTGCAAGCTTTGAATCGGCGTCCGTTGACGATCGACGAGTTGACCGGTTTCGCAACCACGATGCGCCGCCACGCGTCCCCCGTCTTCGCAGCGGGCGAGCCACGTCCTGGCATTCTGGTGGATACCTGTGGCACAGGTGGCGATGCCAGTGGAACCTTCAACATTTCGACCGCCGCCGCCAACGTCGCCGCATCTGCTGGTGCGCGCGTTGCCAAGCACGGTAACCGTTCTGCGAGCTCTCGCACCGGATCCGCCGATGTGCTTGAAGCACTCGGCGTCCGCATCGATCTTCCGCTCTCTCATTGCGCGCGCGCGATCCGCGAACTTGGCATCGGCTTTCTGTTTGCACCTACTGCACATAGCGCAGCACGCCACGCCGCACCCGCACGCAAACTGATCGCGCATCGCACTATCTTCAATTTGTTGGGTCCACTGACCAACCCAGCCGCTGCCGAAACTCAGGTGCTCGGCGTCTTCTCGCCCGATCTAATCGAACTCGTGGCCAACACACTCGCCGAACTTGGCGTCCATCGTGCTTTCGTAGTTCACGGCGCGGGCAATCTCGATGAAATTTCTCTGTGCGGCGAAACTCGCATTGCCGAGGTTCAAAACGGCCGCGTCCGTCATTTCACGGTTACTCCCGAAGACTTTGGTGTCGCTCGAGCACCACTCGAAGCCCTACGCGGCGGCACCCCAATTGAAAGCGCCCAAATCATAGGCAGCATCTTGCATGGTGTCACTGGCGCGCCGCACGACAGCGTGGTCATGAATGCCGCCGCAGCACTCGTGGTCACCGGTGTAGCGGAAGACTTTCGAAGCGCCTCGATCTTAGCGGCTACAGCAATTTCCTCAGGCGCAGCACTGGCCAAACTCGAGCGTCTGCGGGACTTCTCACAGGATCACAAAGCAAAACTCTAGTCTTCTCAAATCAATCCGGCATGGCTTGGTTTATAGCGACAGCATCTTGCCGGACAGTAAATCTTCCAAAGGACCGTTTCAGTGCTTCGAAAATCCCGACGGACTTTCCGGCTCGAGCAACTGAAACAAGCCGTAAATGGCAGCTCCAACTCCTGCGGTCCCCAGAATGTAATACGCCACTTTCCCGTGTCTTGCGGGCGGCGGCTCAGCCTTATTACTAGCGTTCCCCCCTTCTGCGCGCGGCGGCACTGCAGGCGAATCGAGTTCGATTCGAAACGTCTTGCCTTCCGGCAACATTTGAAACTCCTCACGGTAGGAGAAATCCAAAACTCCACGCCGCGTCGTTACCTCCAATAACTTATCCCCCGCGATCCGTATCTGTGTGAAGCGTCTCCAAACAAAGGCAGGGGAGCGCCTGTCTGACCAATAAGATTGTATTACTATTATGCTTGGGTTATTCCATCTTCCGAACGCAACAACGCATCTTCCAGGTGGACTTCCACTTCCGACTTTTCCAGCGAACTGAAGAATATGCTCCCGACTCCAGATCAACATGCGCTCCGTCTACGGTGCGATGAAGCATAGCCACGCTATCCCCTTCCAGGGCCAGCGTGATTCCGCCCATTCGCACTGCGAGCCGTCCTTGATGCTCCGTCCAAAGTTGCTCGTCTTCGTATACCGAGAGACCTGCAAACGCGGAGGCCTTATCCAAGTGCGCGTCAAACGCTAACGTGAGAATCGCGATAAGACTATTCGCATTCGCCATGGCAGGCACCATCCAAATCAGAATTGTGAGGGTTGGAAGAATAACTGAGAATTTGCCCTACGAGCGCACGTACTGAACGAACTGGTATTATCCGTCCAGTGTGATATTGGTGAAGGAAGATTACAAAGCGAGGAAATTCCGCAGCAACTGTTTGCCACTTTCCGTGAGCACTGACTCTGGATGGAATTGCACGCCTTCTAGCGGGTAGTGACAGTGTCGTACGCCCATAATGATTCCGTCGTTGGTTTCGGCGGTAACGACGAGATCTTTCGGCAACGACTTCCGTTCCACAATCAAGGAGTGATAGCGGGTGGCCACGAACGGATTAGGCAAATCCCGAAAGATCCCCTTCCCGTCGTGCTCTATCCGGCTGGTCTTCCCGTGAAATAGCTTCGGGGCTCTTACGATATTTCCGCCAAACGCCGCGCCAATCGCCTGGTGCCCCAGGCAAACTCCCAATATCGGCATTCTCCCTGCCAATTTCTGCACAAGTTCCACGGAAACGCCCGCCTCTTGCGGAGTGCACGGTCCCGGCGAAATCACGATGCGTTCCGGCTTTCGTTGCGCGATATGCTCCACAGAAATCTTGTCATTCCGGTGCACTTCCACCGTGCAACCCAATTCGCCCAGATATTGCGCCAGGTTGTAGGTAAACGAATCGTAGTTGTCCAGCAGCAGTATCAAGATTTCTTCTTCGCTTTCTTTGACAAAGCGCTGTGCGCAGATTCCAGCGCTCGCAACAACGCTTTCGATTTATTGACCGACTCGGTGTACTCGCCTTCGGGCGTTGAATCCGCCACAATCCCGCCACCTGCCTGCACGTGCGCCACTCCATTCTTAATCACCATTGTCCGCAGCGCGATGCACGAGTCCAGATTGCCCGCGAAATCCAGATACAAAATCCCGCCGGCGTAAATTCCGCGCCGCGTCTTCTCGAACTCCTCAATTATTTCCATCGCACGCACTTTTGGCGCACCGGATACCGTTCCCGCCGGGAAGCACGCCATCAGCGCATCAAAGCAATCGACATCCTCGCGCAATCGTCCCCGCAGACTCGATACCAAATGCATCACGTGCGAATACCGCTCTACCGTCAGCAGTTTCTCCGGCTTGACGCTTCCATATTCGCATACCCTCCCCAAATCGTTGCGCCCCAGATCCACAAGCATGATGTGTTCCGCGCGTTCTTTCTCGCTGGCCAGCATCTCTTTTTCCAGTCGCTCATCCTCTGCTTCGTCCTTGCCTCGCCAGCGCGTCCCCGCAATCGGCCGGTAAAAAACGTCTCGCCCCTGCACCTTCACCAGCATTTCCGGCGAGCTTCCCACTACATGCACGTCATTTAGTTGCAGGTAGAACAAGTACGGGGACGGATTGAGTGCACGCAACTCGCGGTAGATATCAAACGGCGCGGCTTTTGTCTTCACGGAAAATCTTTGGCTTAGCACCACCTGGAAGATGTCACCTGCACGAATATATTTCTTCGCTTGCCGCACAACATCCAAATACCCACTGCGCTTGAAATTAGAAGTTACCTTCAAGGGTCGAGACTTTCCGCTACTCTTCTGCGCCTTTTCCGCCGCAACCGGCTCCTCCAACAATTGGCGCGTCCGCCGGATGGCCTTCACCGCCTCGTTGTACTTCGCCCGCAGACTCTTCGGCCCCTCCGTGTACACGTTGCGCACAATCCACAGACGGTGTTGCACGTGATCAAACGCAATCAGTCCTTGATAAAACATCAACATCGCATCGTACAACCCGATGTCGTCCCGTAAACGCTTGGGTAATCTCTCAATCAATCGCACCATGTCGTAGCTGAAATAACCGATGGCTCCGGCCACCAGCGGCGGCAATCCCGAAAGCCGCACCGGCCTGAATCGTGCAATCCGTTCTCTTAAAAACGAAATTGGGTCGCGCTCTTCCCAAATCATGCGGTCTCGCGTTTCCAGCACGCACGCGCCATTCACATAGCGGAACACTTCTTCCGGATGGGCTCCCGCAAAGGTGTACCGCGCAATTTTCTCTCCGCCTTCGACACTTTCCAGCAGAAAGGAATACCGCGCGCCTTGCGCGATCCGCAGATACGCACTGACCGGCGTCAGCAGATCGGCGGAAAACACGTCGTACACCGGGATCAGGTTGCCCTGCTTGGCGAGACGCTGAAACTCTTGAAAGGTAGGCTGAATCATCGAAGTGCGCCCGTATCCTCAAATTGAAATTCTAAGTTACTTAGGAAGGAATCAATCCAGCTTGCTCTGGTGGAAGGTCACCAGCGCAGTGTTTCTTCAGCTCGCAGCGCGCGCAGAATTGCCTGCTTCATCGCCGCTTCAGGAGCGCGCTGCCCCATCCACAGTTCCCATTGCGCTACGCCCTGCGCCACAAACATTTCCGCCCCCGACACCGTCGCCATTCCGCGCGCCGCGGCCATTCTTAACAGTTTCGTCTGCATCGGTCTGTAGATTAGGTCCATGACCAGCGAACAGTTTAACTCGGAACTTCTCAGCGGCGAAACCTCCGCGTGTGGATGCATTCCGACCGGGGTCGCGTTCAGCAGTGCATCTACTCTCGTGTGGCTTAACGCGTTGCGCCCAATCACGCTTCCGCCCACCGCGCGCGCTAGTTTCTTAGCTTCGCTGCTTCGCCGCGCACATACCAGAACTTCGCCGCCGCGCTTTGCAACTGCAAAAGCTGCCGCCCGTGCAGACCCGCCCGCACCAAGAATGACAACGCGACTACCTCGCAACTCGGTCTTTTTTTCCAAAGCCCGCAAAAGCCCCAGGTAATCCGTATTGCTCCCGTACAAAGATCCGTTCTTCTGCACAGTCACGGTATTCACCGCTCCAATCTTTTGGGCCAACGGTTCGCACTCATCCAGGTAGCGAAATATTGACGTCTTGTGCGGCAACGTAACGCTGAACCCGCGCACCCCCAACTCCGCTGCGTTATTCAAAAACTCGTGCAACTTCTCCACAAGGAATGGCAGAAACACGGCATCTTTTCCAGACGTTACGTAGCCCGTGTTGTGCAATAACGGCGACAATGAATGCCCGATTGGCGCTCCAATCACTCCAAACACCTTGGTCTCGGCAGTAATCTCGTGCGCCCGATACAGATGTTTCAAGTCGTGCAGATCCACTTGGCCCGGTGCTGTTGCCGCTGCTACTGGCGCATACGCCAGCGCACTCCCTTCTCGCAGCGCCAGAATTCTTGCCGGAATTCCCACTTCGCCCATCGGGACGGCTACTACGCGGCTCGACCTGCGTAGCGCTCTTAGTAAACGAACGCTGTCTCCAATCGTGCGCGCCATCCCCGCCACCTTCATCCCATCCACTCCTGCCCGTTCAGGTAGGCTCAATTTTTTTGGCAGCCGCGGCGTCTTTTGAAAATCGTGATAAGAAAGCAGAACCTTTCCCGGCACCGAATAGCCTCGCACCGATTTCCCCGGCAGTTCCCGCAGCGTCTCCACTTCAAGGTCGCACCACTGGCAACCCGCTTCCCGGGCCTTCATCAACCAGAAAAGCTCCGCGCCGGCGTCCCCTGCAAACTCGCCGCCACCAACACGCCGCCGGCACGTCGCAATGAATTGGGCTTTTCGGTTGCGCTGTGCGCCCAGCCACCGCAATAATTTGTGGCGTTCTTCGTCGTTCTTCAGCCAGTCCAGCCGCAACTCTATCGTCGGCGTTTCCTTCAATGCCCGGGCAGCCAAGGCATTCATTTCGCGCGCCGTCGGGGCGGCCACCACCCCACAAAGCCGACTGATCCCATCCCCAAACAATCCCTGCCTCAAAAATCCTCCCAATCTACTGAAAATACGGCTTGTAGCATGCCTTACCTAAAGTGTAAAGCCCACCTCCCCATTTTGTTGACGCCATCTGAGGCGCTTGTTAGTTTCGATGTGCAAGTCCCCGCACGGCCCTTTTTGGCGTGATACGAAGGAGTTTGACAATGCGTGCATTCGCTAGCGCACTTTTTGTTGGAGCTTTGCTGGCTGCCTCGACCGCCTCGGCTCAGAACGGTCCAGTCCAGTCCACACAGCGTGCTGCTGAAGCCAGCTCCCCCGATTACTCCGCTGTGTAATGCTCGAGTTTTGTAAGCGACGAGAAAATGCCGGCCGACTCGTATCTAATCTCCGGCGAAGAATCCAACTCCAAAGTCGTCTTTTCCCGCGGTGACGTGGTTTTTATAAACAAAGGTTCCAACCAAGGCGTTCACGTTGGCGATCGCTATACCGTTAGCCGCGCCGAGAGCGATTTCGTCAAGGTGCAATGGTTCAAGTGGCAAGATAAGCTGCTCAAAGCCATGGGCACGGTCTACCGCGATAAGGGCCAACTTCGTGTCACTGAAGTTCACCCTAACATCTCCACGGCAGAGGTCAGCTTCTCCTGCGACTATATGCAACGCGGCGATATCATTCGGCCATTTCAGGACCGGCCATCGCCTCCCTACAAAGACGCTTCCAAATTCGAACATTTCGCTCCGGTAAGCGGCAAGTCGGTTGGAATGCTCGTAGCCGGGCAAGACTTTTCACAGGAATATGGGAAGAACTCCCTGGTCTACGTAAACCTTGGTTCCAATCAAGGCGTCTCTGTGGGCAATTATCTTCGCATCTTCCGCTACCAGGGTTCCCATTCAGAAACAGCGGCCTATTTGGATAACTATCAGGACAGAATGTACGGCTTTGGTGCCACGCCGGTCCGTTATCAATGGAACGACCTCCCTCGCGAAGTTCTCGGCGAAGGCATCGTTATCAATGTCAGCCGTAATGCCGCTACTATCTTCGTCACTTACAGCCGCATCGAAATGTTCGCCGGAGATTACGTCGAGATCGAATAACCCTCTCTCAACAGAGCTTACTCAGCCTGCGAATCTAGTCTGATTCGCGGGCTTTTTTCTTGGCATTCCTCTGATATTATTTCGCAACTGAATCGATAAATTTTCGTAGCGGGATGCTTCCAAGCGCCGCGCTGAAGTCCTGCCTTGTGGCAGGTTTCATCCAGAAATTGCTCTCGCGTCAAACGGTGTTCCACAGCAACCTGCGGCAACAAGAGCCCTCGTTGCAATCCACTTTCGATCAACAAACCGTCTCGCCCCACCCGAATCGCTTCCGATACGGTCCGCTCCATTTCCGACAAAAGCGAAACCTCAATCTGAACTTCCTCTAGCTCCTCCGGCACGATTTTGCAGAATCGCGGATCTTCCAGAGCCGCTCCCAGCGTTGCGCGCACCACGCTTTCACCCAATCCCTCGCGCGGTTGTATCACGCCTATGCAACCCCGCAGTTTTCCCTTCCTATGCAGGGTCACAAACACACCAGCACGCCTACGAAATATTCCATCTTGAGGAAATGGCTGCAGCAGACGGCCGTGAGTTATAGCTTCTACCAGAGATTCGCGCGCCACTCGCAAAATCTCTCTTCGCTCGTCTTCAGAGAGGGACTGCATCCTGCGACTTCTTTCGTGCTTCCAGCATACCCAGCTTTCGCCGCTGTTTTATTCGATCGTCTAGTTGATTCCAGAATTTCGCAAAATATTGCCCGGCTGAAACCAGCGCA
>JBAVNY010000426.1:0-2254 GCA_049691535.1 Candidatus Acidiferrum sp. | reverse complement strand
AGCTACGTGCTAGGCTGACATCCTGGCTTCCAAAAATCAATGAATTGGCCACCTGACACCACCTCGGCTCACCGCCGCACACGCCCGTATTTCCCTGAGGTCATATCTGTAATAACTCTGGCTGCGGTGCGTCCGCGTGGAACTTTTGCGTTTGGGGCCCATGTATGAGAGCCCTTGCTCCCCAGCTCCACGGCCAGTTGCGGAAATTGATCTTCATGCTCGCCGGATTCGCTTTTTTCCTCTTCGCGGCGAATCAATTAGCTGGCATGGTCTTGGGTGGCGACACCACTGGCCTCATGTTTTTGGGCCTTATCGTAATTGTTGGCGCCTGCGTGATTTCCATGCCCAACGACTGGCGCACTGGCACTTTCGTCTTTTTCGGTTGGCTCTTTTTCGAAGACCTGGCCCGCAAATATCTCGGCAACAACATGGTCATCTATTTCGGGAAAGATTTCCTGGTGGCGATTGTCTATCTTTCTTTTTTCCTGGCCTACCGCCGCAAAGAGATAAAGCTATTCAGACCTCCGTTCCTCGTCCCTTTGCTCCTTTTCTTCTGGTTCGGGCTGCTCCAGGTTTTTAATCCCGCTTCCACCAGCATCTTCTACGGAATCCTGGGCATGAAGTTGTACTTTTACTATGTGCCACTGCTTTACGTTGGCTACGCGTTCGTCCGCAGCGAAGAGGACCTTCGCAAGTTCTATCCCTTTCTGATGGTGATTTTTATCATTATTGCCGGGCTCGGCATCGTCCAATCCATTGCCGGCCCAACATTTCTCAATCCCACCGTCCTTCAGGAAGATATTCGCGAACTCAGCACCACCTATCGCGTCTCCCCTATCTCCGGCGCGATCGCGTATCGCCCCAACGGTGTGTTCGTCAGCGCGGGACGCTTCGCGTTTTTCCTCGTTCCCGCCTGGTTATTCGCTTTCGGTTTCAGCGGCTATCTCTTGCTCCGAAGTCGCAAGCGCCGGTTGTTGAGCCTTATAGCTGTTGGCTGCATCAGTCTGGCGATCGTGATGTGCGCTTCCCGCGGAACTCTAATGTGGACATTAGGAAGCGCTGTGGTCTGCGTTCCCGCTCTCATCTGGGGATGTCCGTGGCAAAAAGGCCAACTGGTGCGCGTCCTTCGTTCCTTTCAGCGCGCCGCCTTCGTCGCCGTTTTTGCCGTCCTGGTTATGTTTTTGTTGTATCCGGATGAAGTGAAGGCCCATTTCGCCATTTACGAAGAAACACTTTCCCCGACCAGTTCCGCAAACGAGCTGGTTCATCGCACGCAGACCTATCCTATTCAGCAACTGGGTTACGCCTTCACCTATCCGCGCTGGCCCTACGGATATGGAATCGGCACCGCTTCCTTGGGAATTCAGTACGTGATGCGCATCATGCACGCTTCATACATGGGAATCGCAGTGGAAAGTGGATACGGAATTCTCCTCCTGGAACTTGGCATCGTCGGATTGATCCTCTATATCATTCTCTCGCTCAGCATCGTCGTCACTGCCGCGAAATTGGCGTTCAAACTCAAAAACACTCCGTGGTTTCCTCTTGCGTTTTGCATTTTCTGGTATTGCTGCCTCTTCCTTGTTGGCTACGTCTGGGGAGGCTTCCAAACTTTTGAAGATTTTATTCTGAATTCGCTTCTCTGGTTTTCTCTCGGGATACTTTTCCGCTTACCTACTCTTACGATGAACGCGGAAGGACCTGTGCAGCCAGCTCCGGTGCCTACTCGTATCCGCTTCCCCAGGATGGCGTGATTTGCGTGTCGCGGTCGTTTCTCCTTTTCTCGACCGGCGTCATGGCACAGAACTCTGCATCATCGAGCAGATCGAGCGCCTGGCCACGCAATACGGCTGGGAAATTCAAGTCTATTCGCAACGGGTCGAAGATGTTCCCAACATCACATTCCCTTTTAGTTCAGAGTCATCCCCAGGCGCAGGCAGAATCGTCTGGCACAAAGTTTCCCAGATGCCCGGACCGCATCTGCTGAAATTCATCTGGTGGTTTCTCGCGAATCATATGCGCAGAAGGCGCGATCGATCCTCCGCGAACACTCGTCCGGACGTTACCTATTCTCCCGGCATCAACTGCCTCGATGCCGACGCAGTCATTGTCCACATGGTGTTTCACGAATTCTATGCACGCGTCCGCTCCGAACTACGTTTCCGCTCTCTCCCACTACGCACCTGGCCGGTGATTCTTCATCGCAAGCTTTACTATCGCCTGATCATGTTTCTCGAGCGCCGCGCCTATTCAA
>JBAVNY010000425.1:0-6063 GCA_049691535.1 Candidatus Acidiferrum sp. | reverse complement strand
TTCCCACGGTTTGAGCGCGACGAAGAAAAATCCAGCGTTGGTGCTTTGCACCTGGGTGAGCAACGAGAAATTGGTGACGGCGATGACGCCCTGGATGCCAGGCGTTTTCAGCAAAGCGTCGGTAATTTTCTGCTGAGCCGCGTCGGTACGCTGCGCCGAAGCTCCGTCGGGAAGTTGCAGCGCCAGGAACATGTAGCCTTGATCTTCGGTAGGGATAAACCCGCCGGGAAGACTGCTGCCGAGTAAGCCAGCCAGCACAGCGATGATCGCGATCCCGAGCATGGCAAATGCCGATTTGTGAATCAGCACATCGGACGTATGAACGAATCCGTCCGTGGCACGGCCAAAAAACTTGTTGAACGCACCGAATACCTTGGCAAGAGGACCTTTGCTCGATTTTTGATCTTTAGGTTTGAGTAGAAGCGATGCGAGCGCAGGAGAAAGCGTGAGCGCGTTAAAGGCCGAGATCAAGACCGAGATGGCGATGGTGACGGCGAATTGCTGATAAAGCCTGCCAGTGATACCGGGAATGAAGGCCGTGGGAATGAACACCGCGGCAAGAATGAGCGCGATGGCGACTACCGGCCCACCAACTTCTTCCATGGCTCTTTCGGTGGCGGACTTCGGATCCATGCCTTCTTCAATGTGATGCTCCACCGCTTCCACGACGATGATGGCGTCGTCAACGACCAAGCCGATCGCCAGCACCAAGCCAAAAAGTGACAGTGTGTTGATGGAGAAGCCCAGCGCCGGAAACACGATGAATGTGCCGACCAGCGAAACGGGAACAGCCAACAACGGAATTAGCGTCGCGCGCCAACCCTGCAAGAAAATAAAGACGACAAGCACGACGAGAGCCAGGGCTTCGACCAGCGTCAGAACGATTTCGTGAATACCCGCGGTAACTGCCTTGGTGGTGTCGAGCGGCACGTCGTAGGAAATACCTGAGGGAAACGTGGCAGAAAGTTCCTTGATGCGCACGTTGACGGCCCTGGCGGTTTCAACGGCGTTGGAGCCGGGAAGCTGATATATGGCCATAACGCCGGAAGGCGCTTGATTGTAGCGGCCAGAGATCGCGTAGGCCTGATCGCCTAATTCGATTCGAGCAATATCGCTCAAGTGCAGAATCGATCCGTCGGCGTTGGCGCGTATGACGATGTTGCCAAATTCTTCCGTCTTCACCAAACGTCCCTGGGTGCGCACCGTGTAGGTGAACTGCTGCCCCTTGGGGATCGGCTCGCCGCCAATCTGTCCAGCGGGGTTCACGTTGTTCTGTGTTTGAATCGCAGCGATAACTTCGGGCGCGGTCACGCCGAGTTGGGCCATCTTGTCGGGCTGGACCCAGACACGCAGCGCATACGTGCCACCGAATACCTGCACGCGGGAAACACCCGGCACACGCGCGATCTGGTCCTGGAGATTAATGACCGCATAGTTGGTGAGAAAATCCTGGCTCAATTTGCCGCCAGGAGAGTTAATGGCGATCAGCATCAGCGGCGAAGTGAGCGATTTCTGAACGGTCAGGCCGGCTACCGTGACCTGCGCGGGAAGTTGCGATTGCGCCTGGTCGACGCGGAGTTGCGCGAGAACCTGGTCGATGTCCGGATTGGTCTTGATGTCGAAGTCAACGAACAGCTGCACCACTCCGTTGTTGGCGCTCACCGAATCCATGTAAATCATGTTGTCGACGCCGTTCATCTGCTGCTCGATCGGCGTCGACACGGCTTGCGCCAGGGTCTTGGCGTCAGCTCCGGGATAAGTCGCGGTAACTAGAATTTCCGGCGGAACGATATTGGGAAACTGCGATGTGGGTAGCGATAGCAACGCTACACAACCAACGATGACCGTGAGGATGGCAATGACGATGGCGACGATGGGGCGGCGGATAAAAAACTTTGACATTGCTTACTTCCCCGCCGGGTTGGTGGTTGCGGGAGCAGTCGAACCCTGATGCGGAGCGACGTCAGCTCCATCCCGCAGCTTCTGAACGTTGTCGACAATCACTTTCGCGCCCGGCGAGACGCCCGATTCGACCAGCCAATCCGTCCCGACCTGCGGACCTAATTCGATGTTCGTCAGGTGGGCCTTACCATCCGAACCAGCCACGTAGATCTGGTGTAGACCTTGGAATTCCTGCACAGCGGCTTGCGGCACCAGCAGCGTGTTGCGGCGCAGTTCCGTCTCCGCCTTGATGCGTCCAAATTGGCCAGGCCTCAGAATATTTCCAGGATTGGGAAACGCGGCAGCAATGCGAATTGCGCCGGTCTGACTATTCATCTGGCGATCGACGAAGGCGATTCGTCCTTTGTGCGTAAACTGTTCGCCAGTCGCGAGCGTGAGAGCCAACGGAACAGATGAAGCGTTCTTAAGCAAATCTCCGTGGTCGTGCCCGGCGCGCTGCGTGAGCTCGAGATATTCGGAGTCGCTAATCGAAAAATAAACTTTAATGGGATCAAGTTGCGAAACCGAAGTGAGCACCGATTGCGTGTTAACCAGGTTGCCGACTTGCGTCGTCGCCTGACCTGCAACGCCAGTAATCAGCGATCGAACTTGGGTGAAGCCGAGATTCAACTGCGCGTTAGCCACAGCAGCCTCCGCGGCGGCAACGGCTGCCTTGGCTGATTGCACAGAGGCTTCGGTCTGGGCCCTCTGCTGAATATCGTTATCGAGTTGGCTCTGCGCGATAGCCCGAGCTTGCGCCAAGGGCGTATCGCGATTCACATTGATCTGCGCCAGCTCGAGAGCTGCTTCAGCCTGCTGCACCTGTCCCTTGGCTTGCGCGAGTTGGCCTTTGGCCTGATCGAGCGCGGCTTGAAACGGGCGCGGGTCAATTTCAAAAAGCACTTGCCCTTTGGACACCTGCGCGCCTTCTTTGTAATTCTGCCTAATCAGATAGCCGCTGGCCTGCGGCTGTATTTGGGCGTTCACATAACCGTCGAGTGTTCCGACCCATTCACCTGTAAGTGGCACGTCTTTCGGTTGGATCTCAACCACCGTGACCGGCAACGGTGGCGGTGGCCCAGCAGCCGAGGTGTTCTTGCTTCCGCATCCGGAAAGCATCAAGGCCCCAAAGGACAGCACCATCGCGGCGCAAATTCTCTTAAACTCTTTCTCAGCTCGTACTGTTGTCGCTTTTTTGTTCGGCCCGGTCATAAACCCCCGCAAATCCTTCGAGATTTTGTGCTTTTTTACGGACTCAACCAGCGATGGCATCATTCGCAGACCAGCGCCCGATTGAACCGGTAGCTCTCCGGTCCACAGTTGGATTCACGAAGGCTACCTTTATCTACATTTAATTGAGGCTATACCCGCGCCTCATACAGAAAGTCCTGTATATCTCGGAATTTCCGAGGTGCAGACGTGGCTGTCTAAAGTGCGTGTGGGCCAGGCGTTTACCGCGGATTGACAAAATCGATTGAACTCATCGAATTATGTGCGAACCGCGATTACTGTCTGGTCGTCTACGCAACTCGCTTTACAACACATCGACAGTCCATCTTGCCAGTATATCTTGCCAGTTTAACTGTTTATTTGTTAGCATGGTGGACATGACACGAAAGACCTTGGAGATCGCGGTTGGCGACTTTACCCAAGCCGTTGGACTGCTGATACGACGGGTGCGCGCCGCTGCCGCCTCGCATGACATTTCCCTGACTGAAGCCGCAGTTATGTCGCGCCTCGCGAAAGACGGTCCTGCAACCACGGCCGAGCTGGCGCGCGCGGAAGGCATGAAGCCGCAGTCCATGGGCACGACCATTGCTTCACTGGAAGAAATGGGCATGGTCGAACGCAAACCGCATCTCACAGACGGGCGCCAAGTCAATATTGAGCTGACCGCCAAAGGCGCTGCGGTGCGCAAAAGCGCCAAGGATGCCAAGCGCACCTGGCTGGCGCAGGCTATCGCACAACTCGACGACGAGGACCGCGAAACGCTGTTTAAAGCTGGTGAGATCATCCAGCGTTTGGCGGAAAAGTGACCAGTCGTGACCAACAAACGCAGGTTGTAAACGGGCCTGAAATCAATTCAGAGAAACAGCAGATCGGTGTTGCTAGCGGCCCGATGTCGCACGCCTGGCGAGCGCTGCGACACCGCAACTTCAAACTCTTCTTCGCTGGTCAGACCATATCGCTGATCGGCACGTGGATGACGCGGCTAGCGACAAGTTGGTTGGTCTATCGCATGACCCATTCGGCGCTGCTACTTGGCGTGGTCAGTTTTGCCGGGCAGATTGTATCTTTTCTGCTGGGTCCTTTTGCCGGCGTGTGGGTCGAGCGCCTCAATCGTCGCAAACTGCTGATTTGGACACAAGCCGCCGCAGCTATTCAGTCACTCGCACTCGCCGCGCTCACCTTGGCGCAAGTAATCACACTTTGCGAAATTATCTCCCTGATGGCTTTGCAAGGATTAATAAATGCGTTCGACATGCCCGGCCGACAATCTTTTCTCGTTCAGATGGTCGAGGATCGCAACGATCTGAGCAACGCAATCGCTATCAACTCCTCCATGGCAAACGGCGCGCGACTCATCGGCCCGGGCATCGCGGGCATGCTGATAGCATCGGTGGGCGAAGGCTGGTGTTTCTTGATCGACGGGCTCAGCTACTTCGCGGTAATCGCGTCCTTATTGTTGATGCGCATCAAACCCCTGAACATCCGCCGCAACGCGACCAGCATGCTCGAACAAATACGTGAAGGCTGGGACTACGTCCGTTCATTCCGGCCGATTCGCACCATTCTTTTGCTTTTTGCGCTTCTCAGTCTGATGGGGTGGCCGTACTCCGTGTTGCTGCCCGTCTTTGCCGGCCAGGTGCTGCATGGCGGTGCACATACGCTTGGCTGGCTGACCGGAGCTTCCGGAGTTGGCGCGCTAATCTCAGCGCTTTCGCTGGCGGTACGAAAATCGGTGGTGGGCTTGACGCGCATGCTGCAGATCGCGTCGGCGATGCTTGGCGCGGCGTTAATCCTCTTTGGTTTGTCGCATACATTGTGGCTTTCAATGGTACTCATGATCTTCGTCGGCTTCGGATTGATGCAGTGCGCATCCGTGAGCAACACCATCATCCAGTCGCTGGTGACCGACGACAAGCGCGCTCGGGTAATGAGTTATTACACCATGGCATTTTTTGGCGCAGCACCATTCGGCAGTTTGCTGGCTGGCGCGTTAGCTCACCAGATTGGAGCACCGCCCACGGTGATCATCACCGGCACGTTCTGCTTTGCTGGCGCTCTGTGGTTCACGATCGACTTGCCAAAACTAAGAGCAGTGATGCGCCCAATCTACCAGCAAATGGGCCTGCTCCCGGTGCGCGAAGTCGACTTTATTCTCGGCGATAGCACCTCCACAACGTAAACGAACAGTGTGCTTATCAGTCTGCACACGGAAGGAAAACCGCAGTGACCTGGGCTAACTACATCGCATGTTTCTTTTCCGGAATGTTTCTCACCAATGTCGTGCCTCATTTTGTGCATGGTATTTCCGGTGATCGTTTTCCCACACCATTCGCTCACCCGCGTGGAAAAGCTTTGTCCTCGCCTATAGTCAACGTTGTCTGGGGCCTGCTTAATCTACTCGTTGGTTACAGCTTATTCCGACTAGGGAAGGTCGCCAGCGGTAGCGATCTGCTACTCCTGGTTTTCTTCGCTGGCGTCGCCGCAATTAGCTTGGGGTCGAGCCGGCGATTTGCAAAAAAAACATACGCGGTGAGACCGCCAAGCCTTCGCGGTACGATTTTGTAAAACTAAAAACACAAGGAAAATGCATGCCTCTTACCAAACTCGATGCCACTGCTGCCCTGATCGTGATTGATCTGCAAAAGGGCATTGTCGCTCGGCAGAGCGCTCACCCCGCGAGCGAGATCGTCGATCGCTCTGCCCAACTTGCGCGCGCCTTCCGCGAGCAAGGTCGACCCGTCGTCCTGGTCAACGTAACGGGCGCAGCTCCCGGCCGCACCGATTCCGTAAGGCCCAAGTTCTCACCTCCAGCCGACTGGGCCGAATTTGCTCCTGAATTGCAGCAGCATCCCAACGATCACATCGTGAGCAAACAGAGAATTGGTGCATTCA
>JBAVNY010000424.1:0-6213 GCA_049691535.1 Candidatus Acidiferrum sp. | reverse complement strand
CGCTACGTTAGTGCAGCTTGGACCAAACGCAAATCCTTGCATTAGGCCCACCGCCGCTGGAGCCTGCTTGATTGACAACCTTCTCGCCAGCGGTGCCAAGAGCGGTTACACCTTTGTTATCAGTGGTATCTCTTCGACCGGCTATACGTCTACCGCGACGCCGTCTGCTGCTACCACCGGGACACGGCAGTTCTGCACCGACATCAACCTCGTAATTTTTTACTCTCCGACGCGAAGCGGCTGCGCGATCGGCACCAAACCACTCTGACAAACGATTCTCAAGCCACATTTGGAGGCACGAAGTTGTCTTTTACTGAGCAAGAACAACGTAACAACGAGTCAGCAGAAAAGCATCTGACGGCGGGGCTTCCCTTTGTCGCGGATGCCGAACTTACGGAAAAGTCCTCTGGGACAAGAATCGTTGCTCGCCTATCGGAAATTAGCCTGAACGGCTGCTACCTGGCTGTACTACACGGTTTTCCGAAAGGCTCGGAAGTGTTTGTGAAGATTTTTACCAGGACCGATTTCTTCGAATCCGCGGCAATTGTCACCTGCTACCAACCCAATCTCGGTGTTGGCCTCTCATTTCGCGACACCAGCAGGCATTTCAAGCCAACCCTGCAAAGATGGCTGCTTCAAGTAATGAAGGCCAACTACATATCAGATGATAAATCGTAACTCTCTCCGCGACAGATTACGATCTGGGCCTCAACCTATTTCTCATAACCTGACCTTAAGCGGATGCCTAAGTGTGCCCCGAGCACAGGCACTTAGCCTATAGACTCATGGGTGAGGCCCAACGAAAGAGTCTGCATATCCCGATGGTCTCCGGCGGCGCCCTTCAACCGGTCTATGGGAATCTCCAGGAAAGCCTGAACAACTTCAGCATCAAATTGCCTTCCCGACTGGCAACGGATTATGTCTTGCGCTACTTCAAACGGGGACGCACTTCGATACGGGCGGTCCGACGTGATCGCGTCTAGCGCATCGGCAACCGCGAAAATGCGCGCGCCCTCCGGAATCTCGTTTCCCTTCAAGCCACGTGGATATCCACTTCCATCGCATCGCTCGTGGTGGGCCAGCACGATTTCGGCGGCGTCTGCAAGAAAGGGAATGCTTTTGATGAGATCAAATCCAATTTGTGCGTGTTGTTGCATGATCTTTCGCTCGTCTTCGGTCAGCGGCCCGGGCTTCAGCAATATGCCGTCAGGAGTCCCAAGCTTCCCGATATCGTGGAGATAGGCGCCTCTTGCCAGGCTTCCACAGTCCTGTTCGGACCAACCCATAACCGCCGCAATCTTTAGCGAGTAGCGGCACACCCGCCTGGAATGCCCCGCGGTTGCATTGTCGCGAAGGTCGATGGCCGCGCCGAGTGCCTGCAGCGTGTTTTCATATCCTAATTCGAGTTCGCGAAGGGCGTTGCGCAGCTGAATCGTGCGCCCCGCAACCATCTCTTCCAGACTACGACGGTACGCGTGGTTCTCTTTTTCAAGCTGTCGCCGATACAGGGCATTTTCGAGGCTGGCGAGCACGGCGCTTTCGTGAAGCGGTTTCACAAGATAATCGTCGGCACCGGAGCGCATGGCGCGTACGCCAACTTCCACATCATCCACGCCCGTAGTGACCAGAAACGCCATGTACGGGTAACTGCGGCGAACTGCGCTAAGCAGGCCCAAACCGCCAATTCCAGGCATTTGCAGATCAGAAATAATCGCGTCGAATCGTTCATGTCGTAGGCGCTCAAGAGCTTCTTCTCCACTCGTCGCAGTCGAACAGCGAAGTGTTGGAGTAGCCAGAAAGAGAGAGAGTAACTTACAGGCAGAAGGCTCGTCGTCCACAGCAAGTATGGATTTTGCAGAGGTCTCCGCGACGGGATTACTTGGTAACGACCCTCGTTCAGCGAAGACGAATTGGTTGAGCGCAGCCATGGCTAGCGACACACTGCAATTATTTCAAAACCCAAGGTCCGGTCCGTTCGAGAAAGCGGCAATCGTACTGGAATGGGGATGTCTTCAAATCGGATTGAATGATTTTGGCTTTCCCTACGCGCTCGGTGCTGGAACTGGTGAGATACACGTCCATCGTGAAGCCCTTTGGCAACTCAGTGAGGCAACCAAACTTGAAGCCATTCAGGCTAACGCTTTCCGTCGTGACCACGTCTTCGAATACCGCATCGAGATTTTCTGTGCCCTTCAATTTCAGTGGGACGTAAAGCCGCACCGGCACTTCACCGAGAACGATGGGCCGTCGCTTACGGGCAATCTGACCCAGACAAGTTCGAAGAGCGTCGAAATCGATGGGCTTTTCAAAGTAAGCGCTGGCCCCCAGCCTTTTGCAATGTTCTTTTGTCTGCCCTCCGGCTTCACCGCTCACGATAATGATGGGCGTGTTCTGCGTGCGGCTAAACGACGTGAATCGTTCGCATAGTTCAAAGCCGGAATACTTGGGCATTCTTAGATCTAACAAAATAGCGTCCGGATTATGTTCGAGCGCGAGCCCCAAGCCATCCTCCGGCTCACCTGTGTCAATAACCTGATAGGCGTCGCTCAGCTCGATTCGAATCAATCCTCGTAACGCGCGATCATCGTCTACAACCAACAGTTTCTTCATTTCTGCTCCTCTCTAATTGTGACTAAGACTGGGCTGCTGACTGGCTTCCTGGGCGTGGCGCTCTCCAGTTGCGTTTCTATCGCTGTCCAGCACCGCTCGTATCTTCCTCAACAGAACTTCCTCCGTGAACGGCTTGTGCAGCAGATGGGTTCCAGGTTCCAAAACACCGTGGCCCGCGATGAAACTGTCCGTGTAGCCCGACATGTACAGCACACTCATACCCGGCTGCCGCGCTAACAGATGTTCGGCTAGAACTCGACCATTCATCCCTGGCATAACAACGTCGGTCAGCAGAAGGTCAAAACTCCCGGCGAAATTCTTGGCGAGCTCCACGGCAGCTTCACCACAATCGGCCGAGATAACACGGAAGCCAGCAGTCTCTAGATAGCTCTTAGCCAGCTTTCGTAATGCGTCCGAATCTTCCGCCAAGAGAATTGTTTCCGTGCCTCGTAGGTGATCGGTGGACTCGCAAGGCTTTTCCTCTACCGCGGTTCGATCCGCGTCTCGCGGAAGATACAATTGAAAGGAAGTGCCTTTCCCCAGGGTACTCTCCACATTGATGTATCCGTTGCTCTGCTTGACGATTCCGTAGACCGTCGCCAGACCGAGACCCGTTCCCTTCCCGCGTTCTTTGGTCGTGAAGAATGGCTCAAAAATATGCGCCAAAGTAGATGGATCCATGCCTGTACCGGTATCGGTTACCGACAAGCGCACGTAATTACCGGGTTTCGCACCCGGGTGACTTCGTGCATAGGCAGCATCCAACTCGACATTCGCAGTTTCAATTTTGAGTTTTCCGCCCATCGGCATGGCATCTCGCGAATTGACCGCAAGGTTCATGATCACCTGTTCGATCTGGCTCTGGTCCACTTTTACGTTTCCCAGCGCCGGGTCAAGCAGCAGCGACACTCCAATATCCTCACCCAGCAAACGCAGCAGCATCTTCTCCATGTCGGATGCCAGGTTGTTAAGGTTCAGAATCGTTGGTGTCAGGACTTGCTGGCGGCTGAAAGCGAGCAACTGTTTCGTCAGAGACGCGGCCCGCTCGCCGGCCTTCTCTATTTCCAGCGCATGTTCCGTCAAGGCACTGCCCGTACCAAGCGACCTTTTCAAGACTCGGCTGTACCCGATGATCACGCCCAAAAGATTATTGAAGTCGTGGGCAATCCCTCCCGTCAATCTCCCGATTGCTTCCATCTTTTGCGCCATCCGTAGTTGACGTTCCAGCACCCGCTTCTCCGTAAAATCTTCCGCGAACACTTCGAAGTAGACGGCAACCTTGTCCTCATCGTTCACGCGTCGACCCGAGCAGTGCACGGTGATGAACGAACCGTCTTGCTTGGCCCACTCGACTTCCATATCTTTGATCTCGCCGGTTTTGGATAGAATCTCGATGAGGCGCTGATACTCGCCGGCGTGCCGAAAAATATCCTTTTGCAGACCTTTTTGCAGCAACTCCTCCCGTCGTTCGTAACCCAGCATTCTTTGCAGCGCAGGATTTACTTGCAAAAGGTGTCCGGCAATGTTTGCGCGATAGATTCCGTAGGGAGCATCTTCCACCATCGACCGGAATCCCGCTTCCGACCGGCGCAACGCTTCTTCGGCTCGTTTGCGGTCGGTAATGTTGCGATTCACGATGACCAGTTTTTCTGGCTTCCCATCGGCGTTCAAAATCACGCTCGAGGTCGACTCGAACACCAGCCAATCCCCATTTTTATGTTGAATGCGGTATTCCAGCGTGCTTCCGACTCCGGTGCGCTGCGCTTCGTCCGCTGCCTTCTGTACTCGCGCGCGATCTGCAGGATGGATTTGCGCAAAAGCCGAAGACTTGTGCAACTCTTCCGAGGAGTAACCCAAGGTCTTCTCGTAGGACAGGCTGTTGTAAATTCGCTTTCCGTGAATATCCACGACGGCAATCATGTCTGCTGCATTTTCGCTGATCAGGTGAAATAGTTCCTCTCGCTCCAACAGCTGACGGCGAATTCGATAGATCAACAGGTGCTGGTAAATGGTGTAAAGGTCGAAGATAAAAACTAGCCCGACCAGCCCGCGCACTGCCTGGGGAAGCACGTTCAACGAGTAGAAGTCTTCTCGGCTGCGGTTTGCTGGGAGCAGAAACGAGGCCAATCCAACGGTTAGCAACAAGGTGATGACCGCCGCCGCTGCCCATAACCACCACTCGCGGCGCTCGATACGCCGGAAATTGTTCCGCAGCATCCTCGTTTCCGCATCGGTTGCTGCGTTCGGCGGCACCGCATTGCGTCTTCCCAATGTATTTTCCTCGGCCTTCCTGTGCCTCTATGCGATTTCGATTTAGCGGTTCACCGCTTTTTGCGTGTCAGCCGGTCCGCTCTCAATACGTTTTTCCGAACTGACAACTCGCAGGCGTGAACCTGAGGAACAACATTGCAGGTAAATTACCAAATGAATTCACTCGCTAAGGCCTGTTAAAGGCTTGAGTTTCGGCAGAATGGCGTTTAATCGCGGCTTCCCTTAATTGAGAATCTCGCATGGCGTGGCCGTTTCCTGGACCATTGTCCGAAAACTGGACGCTTCGCCTACACGAAGTTCGCGAAGACTAGTCAGCACCTTTCGCGCCCAGCGCCAAGTAGTTTTTGGTATGGCTGACTTTCGCGTCTGTTCGCGTAACGATACATAAGTGCTAGCAAGGTCTGGGAATAAGCGCTCGTTATACTTACAGGAATCGGAAATATGGCAGAAACGCTGCTCTTCTGGCTCCAGCACGACGGCCAGCCACGATGGACGCAGGAAATAAGCGGGCGGGCTCGACTACGTCCGCTGCGGGTTTCAGGGATCCACTTACCGCAAACCGCGCCTCAGAACACTGCCAAAACTCTGGCGATGTACGGATGCGTGGCGATGACCAGCTTAATGCTCAAGTCCTTTTGCAACGCCGACTTCGACCCACACGGATTCTGCTATCTGTGGGACAAAAACTTAGTCTGGTTGCACGTAATTTCTGATTCCACCATTGCTCTCGCCTATTTTGCAATTCCCATGGTATTGCTTTGGTTTATTCGTCAACGGTGGGACCTACCGTTTAGTTGGATGTTCGTGCTACATGCGACCAGCGATCAGCTTCAATCGTTCCTTCATTCCCACAATTCCCACCCGCGTGAGAACTCCGGCTTACCAACATCGCTTTCCGGATCCCCCCTCCCGAGCACCAGCAAAGCCGCGTCGTTCACATATAAATATCGTTCTTCAAAATCAAACAAAATGTGTACATCGTCGATACTCTCAAGCAGTCCCTGCGCGCACAAGGTCCAAGCCTACCTCCGCGCGCTTAACCCCACCTTCTTCGGACTTTAATCGAGTCATGGGTGGGTTAACGTTACTGCGCAACAAACAATAGCTACAAGTCACGTTTTGAGTGACTAGACGATGATGATTATCGCGGTTTCCGATCAAGGATGTTGCGGACTCTTAAGGACAGCGTTTCGATAGAAAACGGCTTAGTCAAGATTGGTACACGCGTGTCCGAGCCGCCTTTTCGAAGAATTTCATCGTCTGTGTAACCGGACATGAAAAGAAGCCGCAATTTGGGCTTCTTGTCCCTCAGTTTATCGCCCAGTTCACGGC
>JBAVNY010000423.1:0-5369 GCA_049691535.1 Candidatus Acidiferrum sp. | reverse complement strand
TTGCCAGAGACCGCTGTGGTGGAAGCAGGGCCCGTTAATTTATACGTGCTGCATAATCTGCGGGAGCTGGACCTAGACCCCAAAGCGGCGGGGTTTGCGGCAGTGATCAGCGGTCACACGCACAAAGCCGAAAATCGAGAAGAGAAGAGTGTGCTGTATTTGAACCCGGGGAGCGCTGGACCGAGGCGTTTCGACCTGCCAGTGACGGTGGCGTTGTTGAACCTGGAAGCGCGGCCATGGAAGGTGGAGATTGTCAGCCTGTTGGATGGAGTGAGATGAGGTGAGGCCGGAGAGTGCGCAGGGACTCAGAAGAGCGGGCAAAGACCAGCGGAGAGCGCGAATTGGCGCAGGGAGATCCGAAGCGGCGATTCCTAGACGGTAACAAAGACTTTGTTGTCATATAGATAGTAAAGATGGTGCGGTGGCGCTTGGGTTGCACTTCAGGGTGCTGAGAGCCCGGAACACCATCGCGGGATGATGCTCCCCGTATCCTCCAGGGTAGTTCGCGCAGTGGAGTGGGGGCAAGTATGAGAAATTATCGAGATATAGCGACCCTATCGGGTTTGCAGGTTATTTGTTTCTTTCTGCTAAGTCATCTGGAGCCGAATTTCTTTCTGCTCCATTTTTATCAAACCATAATTTACCTGGCGATTTTGATCATGCTCTTTTACATGGAAGATCGCTGGGCGTACATGATCGGGATGCTGGCGCCCGCGGTGTGGCTGGTGCTGGCATTCTCTACAGGGCTGCTGGGGGCCGCGTTGCGGCAGATGCTGCGCCTGGGACACGGGCAAGAGATTAGCAACGGGGTCAGTTTCCTGGCGGCGATTTCCGCGATATTGAGCGTATTCATGATCGCGGCGTGCGTGCGGCGCTGGGTGAAAGAATATGCGGGACTGGGCAAGTCGTTGAGCACGTTTGCGGTGAGTTTTGGAATTGTGGCGGTGTATTACGGGATCCTGGTTTTCTGGTTCTGGCAGATGATTCCCGGGGTGGCTGGGCGGAACTAGCCGATCTTCATTGCATGTCAGCAGTCAAGGGCTCCGGGAATTCTCTCGGGGCCCTTGATTTTTTGCAGCGGCGGGCTGGATTCCCATAAGTTGTGCAAATGTAATCTGGGAATAAACAGGGTTGTTTAAACTTTATAGAAGTACTGGCGTACTGGAAGAGATGAGAGTATTTTGGTACCGGTCCGCTATTGCCCCGAGCGGGGTAGCACGGCAGAATAACCGCAGGATAAGCCGCTCTTCACTTGCCTCGTACGACGCAGGATAGCAATCATCCGTGTCGGCCAATTGGGGATGGGAGTTGGGAAAAGAAGGCGGAGTCGTCGTCGGGCCTAGTTCGAGAAAACAGGAAGGTCCCCATGGGAGTTCTCCATTTTCGATACCGCGAGCGTAGAAGGACGCTGCGGGTGTCGCTTTCGGTGCCAGTGGTGGTACATGGCGAAAACGAGATGGGCGAGAAGTTTTGTGCACGTGCAGTGACGCGCTCGGTAAACCAGCAAGGGGCGTTGCTGATGATGGACGATCTGGTGGTAGCGGGGCAGATGTTGCTGCTGGTGAACGAGAATACCAGCCGGTCGACGGAAACGCGGGTAGCGCACGTAAGACGGGAACGGGATGGGAAGCTATTTGTGGGACTGGAATTCGTGAATCCGGATTCGAATTTCTGGAAGATGACGTTTCCGGTGCCGGGAGCGCGGCCGCTGCGGCGGGCGAATGGTTCGAAGGCTAGCGCCTCGTCGTAAGACGTAAAGTTAAGTCAAAGACCTGCTCTAAATTTCTCTGAAATAAAAAGCCAACAACTTTAGTCCTAACTCGCGGAAGCGTTTCGCGCATTCGTCGCGGAATTTGTGCCTGCAAATAAAAAGGCACCGTAACTTGATGCGTTACGGTGCCGGTTGAAGTTGAAATGCCGCCGCGGGTTAGTAGCGAGCGGCAACGATGCGGATCGCTTCGCCAACTTCGTGGCGAGCCTTGTCGATGTGGTCGAAGGCGCGCTGCTGCAAACCAACGGCAAACTGATTGTCTTCTTCGTGCTCGATATCCTGATGAGCCTTGTTCAGGAGTTCCATAGCGCGATGCAGACGGCCGGGCCAATCCAGACCGGCGTCGACGGAGACGTGGTCCTCGATGTCCTTGCCATCTTCAATGGCGGCCTTCCTAATTTCGTCGATGGCCTCATTGATCTGGTGAACCGCTTCTTTTTCTTCGTGCTTTAACTCACCATGATCGGGACGTTCGAGGTGAGCGCGAGCGGCGCGAAGATCAGAAAGCGCGTGCAAGTATGCAGGATGACGGCCTTGCGCAGCCGCATTGCCCGGCGTAATCGCAAGAAGTAGAGCGAAAAGCAGGGCCGGAAACACAAATTTAGCGATGGACTTCATCAGCGTGATCTCTCCTTGATGGACTTAGAGTGTGCCGGCGTCGAAGCGCTTCGATACGAGAAGAAGCGCTACGCCTTCACTTCGAGCACTTAGGGAAATTAACACCGAGGCAGCGCGATAGTTTCGCGGCGAAGTACAGTGGTACCGAATTGAGTTCCTGTACTAATGGTCAGGAATTTTTGCGGATTTTTTGAGTGCGGGTTGCAGGCTACTTGCGACGTTTCGATTGTGAGGAAGACTTGCGCGTCTTTTGAGATTTGGGTGATGTGGCGCGATGCGATTTAGACGGTAGTTTCGCGAGGGGGCTTTTTGGAGACTTTACGTTGAGGAGAGAGTCGCGCGTTTTTCTGGGTAATTTTGCGGCGACGAGTTCGTATGAGGCGCGCAAGAGTTCGGCAAGTTCGGTGAGAGCGATAGCGTCGCGAGATTCGAGCGCGACCCACTTGGCACGAGCCAGATAGGGAGCAGGGATTACTGAGGGACGCTCGGTGAGTTCGGGAAACAGTTCGGGGTCGACTTTGAAACTCAGCCATACCGGAGCGGGTTCAAGGTTGGTGACCGCAAACATTTTGCCGCCGACTTTGAACAGCAAATCATCGCCCCACTGAATTTGCTCGGTGACGCCGGGGAAGGAAAGACAAAGCTTTCGAAGCGCGTCTAGATCCATGACGGTGGCCGTCTCCCTCGAAGAAATTGTGATGAAAAGTTTCGTTAATCGCCGGCGGCTGTGGCGTAGCGGCGGAAGAAGGAGTCTTGCTTCCATTGCGGAGGGGCGGCGGTGTTGGCGGTTTCGATGAGCAGACGGCGGACGATGTCTTCGTAGAGGGCGGCGGCGGAGAGATCGACAGGCTGGTTCACATCGTCGGAGGGCGCATGGTAGCGATTGGTGAGCCAGTCCTTGAACAGTTTTTGTTCGGGCGAGCCGGGCTCGTAGAAAACGTCCATGATGACGGAGGGAACGCCGTGACGAATGAAATTGTACTGATCGCTACGGATGAAAAGATTGCGGAGCGGTTCGGGATCGGGCACGGGCTTGACGCCAAAGAATTGCGTGATGGCGGCGGCGTGCTCGCCTAAATCGGAATCAGCAAGACCCTGGATGCGCATAACTTTCAGGGGAACGATGGGCAGAAACATGTCGACGTTGATGTCGGCGATGATCGATTTGGGAGCGACCGTGGGGTGCGTGGCGAAATATTTGGAGCCGAGAAGGCCTTTTTCCTCGCCGGTGACCAGGAGGAAAATCACGGAGCGCTTGAGTTTTTCCGGGTGAGCGCGAAGATCCGCGGCCATGTCGAGGACCAGAGCGCTGCCGGAGCCGTCGTCCATGGCACCGTTGTAGATGCGATCGCCGTTGATGGGAGCGCCGATGCCGATGTGGTCGATGTGCGCGGAGAGTACGACAAATTCATTCTTGAGAGTGGGGTCGGAGCCGGTGAGTTTGGCGACAACGTTGGAGGATTCGATCTTGGTAGCGACAATGACGGCGTTGGCCTGCAAAGAAACGGCTAACGGGAAATGGGGAAGGGGCTGGCGATCTTTGCCGAGGGCAGCGATTTCGGCGAAGGTGTGACCGGAGCCGGCGAAGAGTGACTCGGCGGATGCGGGATTGAAGGTGACACCGATCTGCAAGCCGGCAGTTTCGTTGAATTCTGCGTCGGCGAGATCCATGGAGGGGTGATTGTGGTTGAGGGAGATGCGCGACCAGGGAATGTCCATGGAAGAAGGATTCGGAACGCCGATTAAGCCAATGGCACCGGCGGCGTGCAGGAATTTCCAGCGTTCGGCGATGGTCTGGTAATGAGAAGCGAGCGCGGTAGGAATGTCGGAGGGGGAGCCGGCGAGGTAGACGACGATTTTTCCTTTTACGTCGAGGCCGGCGAGTTCATCAAGATTTTTTTCCGGTACGCGCAAGCCGTAGCCGATAAAAACGAGCGGGGAGTTGATGGTGGCCGATGCGTGGGTGAAGCGAGTGCCGATGTAGGCGTCGTCGGCAAAGGAAAGCTGCTTGGACTGACCGTTAGTGACCAGAGCGAGCGATGATTTGGATTCGTCGACTTGATACTGATTTAGATGGACGGGCTGGTAGAATCCGTCGGTACCGGCCGGCTCGAGACCGGATTTTTTGAGTTGTTCGACGGCGTAAGCTTCGGCTTTGCGCAGACCTTCGCTGCCGGTGTCGCGACCTTCGAGAGAATCGTCGGCGAAAAATTTGACGTGCGACCACCAGGACTTGCCGTCGAAGTGGGAATTGGTGGCGGGCTGCTGGGCGGCGGCGAGGCCGGCAAAGCTCAGGAGAACAGCGAGGGACGCGGACGCGACGTTACGCACTTTTTCACCTCATGGGAAATCGACGCGAAGAGAATAGCAAGGGAAACAGCGGGAGTCACGCGCTGGCCCACTTGCGGTTAGAACTGGGAGCGAGTTATTTACTGGCTGCGGCGGCAGCGGCTTTTCCGGCGGCCGGGGCGGTGATCGCTACGGAATCGGCTACGGACCAAACCGGAGCGCCATTTTTCATTTCGACTTTGTGCATGACGACCTTGGCGGAATTGGCGGCAACATCGACAGTCAGATAGTGATAGTTCGCGCCGTTGTCCTGATAGAGATCGTCTTTGGGATGCACGATGAGGTAGGGGCGTGCGCCTCCACCGCCGGTTACGAAATAAGTGACGCCAGCGTGTTCGAAATGTTCGTAATTGTGAACGTGGCCGCTGAAGACGATAAAACGGGCGCGGGTGCTTCGCTGGCGTTCTTCCAGAAATTTAGCCAAGGCTTCTTCCGTCGAGCGGGCCGAGTGACCACCGCCCATGGTGGTTTTGTTGCTATCGGAGGAACTGGTGTAGGGCGGGTGATGGAAGACGAAAAAGGCGAAGTCGACGTCCGAAGGAAGATGGTCGAGTTGGGAAGCGAGCCACTGGCCCTGCGGGCCGGAAACTTCATCCAGGGAACTATCGAGAGCGAGCATCAGGGTATTGGC